>DEUO01000096.1:984-1387 GCA_002362595.1 Caryophanales bacterium UBA3260 | reverse complement strand
ACATAAAACTATATATACTTGATTACATTACATTATTCTTTATTATCGTTATTTTACCTTCAACCTTCTTTTACTTAAGAATAATCAATAAAAAAAATAATATAAGTAATCTACTATCAAGTAAATAAATACTATATAAATCATATCTAAAAATAGAGAAAGAAGTATTAATATGATTTTAATAAAAGAATTTTTTCGAAGAAGAATAACAAAAATATATTTAATTCTTCTAACTATAATAATTATAACAATAACACTATTATTAAATTTTTCTAATTACTATAAAAATATAGTAAATGATGTTTATCTAGAAAATTCTCGCATATTAATAAAGTCGCCTTATGATATTAAAGATAAACTAGACAGTAATGAAAAAATTATTAATAGTGTTATTGTTATAATT
>DEUO01000096.1:0-729 GCA_002362595.1 Caryophanales bacterium UBA3260 | reverse complement strand
TTATTAATATAGAACAAGTTGCTTTAGCAGATAAAGAAGAAACAGGAGATATAAAAGATTATCTTCTTTATGATAGTATAAGTCAAAGTATCATCTTAACAGAAAATAAAAATGAACAAGATAATGATAATATCGCTATAAATCTTATTAATTACCATTATAAGAACATCGAAAATATCGAAGAATATCTTAATAAAAAAGTAATTTTAAAAAATGATAATTATCAAAAAAAATACAATATAAAAGAAGTTAAAGAAAGTAAATTTACTAATATATCTCTTTCTAAAGAAGAACTAACTAAATTTATTGAATCAAATAAACTTTATACATACATATTTACTGTAACAAACTATGAAGAGATAGATGATATTATAAGTAATCTTACAGAAGATAATAAAATAGAATGTCTAAGATTAGAATATTTAGAAAATAATTCTGAAGTAGAAACTGTTGAAGCTTTAGAATCGTTAATACCATTACTATATACTGCATCTAAAATACTAATGATAGCTTTTACCATTATTTTACTTATAATAATTCATAATATAATATCTTCTGAAATGGATAATATGAGAATAGAATGGATAATAGGATTTCAACGTCATCATTTCTTTTTAATTCTCTTATCAAAAATAATAAGTTTACTATTATTAACAATCATCTTATCAACAATTCTATATTTACTAATAAATTATCTCATAATAAGAGTATTAAATATAAATATATATT
>DEUO01000092.1:9824-14541 GCA_002362595.1 Caryophanales bacterium UBA3260 | reverse complement strand
TACTAGGAGAATATAATGTAAAATGTGAAATAATACATAAAAATAATAAAAATATTTATTTTAGATTTAATGAAGATGGCATTTTATCTATTACTTGTAATAGATTTGTTAGTAGTAGAGAAATAGAAAAACTTATAAAAAAGAATGAAAAGTCTCTATTACGACTTTATGCTAATTATTTACATAAACAAGAAATAGATAGTAAATATCATTATTTGGGAGATAGTTATACTATAATTTTTGATGAAAATGTTAAAAAAATAAATATAATTGATGATAATTTATATGCTAAAGATGAAAAGATGCTAGCTAAATGGGAGAAGAATGAATGCATTAGAATATTTCAAGAAAGAATTAATGCTATATTAAATAATTTTACTAATATACCTAATTTTAGTTTAAGAATTAGAAAGATGAAGACAAGATGGGGAGTTAATAATGTAACTAAGAGAATTATTACTTTAAATAGTGAATTATTAAAGAAAGATGTAACATTAATTGATTATGTTATAATTCATGAATTATGTCATTTTTATTATGCTAATCATAGTTCTAATTTTTGGACGGAAGTAGAAAAGAGATATCCGTATTATAAATTAGCACGTAAAAGATTGAGGGTGGAGTAATGGAAGTTATAACTTCATTGGATAATAAGAAAATAAAGGAACTTAGCAAGTTATTATATAAGAAATATCGTGAGATAGAAGGAAAGTTCTTAGTAGAAGGAGAACATCTAGTTAATGAAGCTTTAAAGACAGGTAATTTAATTGAAGTAATTAAGACAGTTGATTATGAAGTAGATTTTAATGCTAAAACAACTTTTGTAACATATGAAGTAATAAAGAAATTATGTAGTAGTGTTACTCCACAAAAAGTAATAGGTGTTGTTAAAAAGTTAGAAGAAAGAGAAATAGGTAATAAAATATTAATATTAGATAATTTGCAAGATCCTGGTAATTTAGGAACAATAATACGCAGTAGTGTAGCTTTTAATGTTGATACAATTGTTTTGTCAGAAAATAGTGTTGATTTATATAATGATAAAGCTATTAGAAGTTCTGAAGGTATGATATTTTATGCTAATATAATTAAAAGAAATATAGATGAATTTATTGATGAACTACATAGCTTAGATTATCAAGTCTTGGGAACGAGGGTTACTGATGGATTGAATGTAAAAGAAATGGTAACATCTAAAAAAATAGCGATTGTTATGGGCAATGAAGGAGCTGGAGTTAGGAAAGAAATTCTTGACAAATGCGATAAGTTTTTATATATTCCGATGAGCAGTAATTGTGAGTCATTAAATGTTGGAGTAGCAACAAGTATTATTTTATACGAATTATTTTAGAAAATATTAGGGAGTTATGGTTTATGGAAAAAATAAGATTAAGTGCTAAAAGCATGGGTAAATATATAGCAACAGCTCTAGTATTTATTGGTTATCCTGAAAATATTAGGGTAGAGGTAAAGGTTGGTGAAGATGGCGTTATCTTTTGTGATGCCTCATATCAAGTATTTCATGATGGTAAATTTATGAAAGTTCTTATGCCTATAAGTGCTGAAAATTATGAATTGTTATTTAATTATGGATTAGAATTAGAGGGAATAAATCCATTTTATATAAATAAAAGGATTAAAGATGGACAAGTGAATTACACAATAGGTTATGATTCTAATGATGATAAAAGCTTTATAAAAACGAGAGGTTAATATGAGAGAGATTGAATTAAAATTTAAAGTAGATGAATTAGATAAATTTATAAAAAAGATAGAAGAACTTGGCTGTACAGTAGGACCTATAATAACTCAAAATGATACAATATATGTAGCAAATTTAGATAATACAGATAGTACAGAAGGTTCAGTGTGGTTACGTGTTAGAAGAGTTAATGATAAAGTAGAAATGAATTATAAAAAGCAAGCAGCATTAAAAAGTGAATCACAAGAAATAGAATTTGGTGTAGATGATTATGAGAAAGCTAATAGATTCTTGAAAGCTCTTGGATATAAAGAATGGGTTAGAGTTAATAAGAAAAGAAGATATTCTAAATATAAAAGCGCTAATTTATGTATAGATGAAGTTGAAAGACTTGGAAGCTTTGTAGAAATAGAGTATTTGGTAGATGAAAATGATAAAAAAATAAATTATGAAGATGAGCTAATAAAGTTAGCAGAAGAATTAGGAATAGATATACATAATATAGTCAATAGTCATTATGATACAATGATTGCAGAACTTGGTGATTAGATGGAATATGTATATATAGGGAGGATAGTTAATACTCATGGTATTAAAGGAGAACTCAGATTAAAAAGTGATTTTGATAAAAAAGATAGAGTATTTATACCTAATATGACGATTTATATAGGGAAAAATTATATAAAAGAAGAAATTGTAACTTATAGAAGACATAAAGACTTTGATATGATAACGTTAAAGGGGTATAATAATATTAATCAAGTTTTAGATTATTTAAAAATGAATGTTTATGTTAATCGTGAAGATTTGAAATTATCTCGTGATGAATATTTATTAGAAGATTTGATCGGTAAAAAGATAGTTGAAAATGAGGAAGAACTTGGTAAAGTTATCGATATTGTGTATAATGGAGGTAATAATTTATTATTAGTTGAAGGAATTCGTAATTTCTATATACCAATTAATGATTATTATATTAAGAATGTACTAGAAAATGATAATGTTATTGAAGTTGAGAATGCAAAAGGATTGATATTATGAAAATAGATATTTTATCTTTATTTCCAGGGATGTTTGATGGCTTTTTAAATGAATCTATTATTAAAAGGGCTATAAATAAAGGTTTAGTAGAAGTAAATATAATTGATTTTCGCAAGTATTCAAAACTAAGTAATAGTCAAGTTGATGATACTCCGTATGGTGGTGGAGGAGGAATGGTACTTCGCATTGAACCAATATATGATGCACTTATGGATATAAAGAAAGATAGTAAGGATGCTAAAGTTATTCTTATGACACCAGATGGGGTTCCATATAAACAGAGTATTGCAACATCATTAAAGAATGAAAAGCATTTAATATTTATTTGTGGTCATTATGAAGGATTTGATGAACGAATAAGAAGTTTATGTGATATGGAGATAAGTATAGGAGATTATGTTTTAACTGGTGGGGAATTACCAGCGATGATAATAAGTGATAGTATAATAAGATTATTACCAGGAGTTATTACTAATACTAGTTTAGATAGTGAGTCTTTTAATGATAAGTTATTAGATTATCCTACTTATACTAAACCACAAGAATTTATGGGAATGAAAGTTCCAGATGTGTTAGTAAATGGACATCATGCTAAAATAGAAGCATGGAGAAAAGAAAAACAAATAGAAAGAACAAAAGAGCGTCGACCAGATTTATTAGATTAAGAAGGTGAAAAAATGGCAGGTTATCTAGTTAATAAAGATCATCAGGATAATAGTGTAGTATCTATAAAAGAGTTAGATGGTTATGTTTTTAGACCACGACCAGGACATGGTAATTATATTAATGTAAATGAAGTTAAGATTGTTGATCGAGTTATGATAGATAAAATATTATCTATGAAGTTTAATAAGTCTTTTAAGCAACTAGTTTCACTTGCTCTTAAAGTAATAAATGATGAGTCTGATTCTTCAGAAACTGATGAAGCTTGTACAATGGTTTTAGGGGAAGTAGAATTGGTAAGAGAGGTTCTTTTAAATAAATATCAGAAATTTTTAAGTTATGAAAAAGAACAATTATTCTTAAAGAAATTAAGATTGATTGAAAATGAATTACGTATGAAACAAGTACGTATAAAACAAAAAGCTATGTGGTTAGAAAAACAACAAGAGGAAGAAATGACGAGAGGCCGTAGTAGATAAAAGCAAAAATGGACTTTAATAGTTGCAATAATGCTTTTTTTTTGGTATAATCGTAGGTGCTTCAGGGAGGAAAATCCGCTGGACTTAGTGTTTAAGATTATCTGGTAAGTAATATAGTTTTGAAAGGATGTATGTAAAATGACTAATTTAATTGATAAGATTAATGAGAAGCATGTAAGAAAAGACATTCCTGAATTCCGTGTTGGAGATACTGTAAGAGTAGATGTATGGGTAAAAGAAGGTAAGAAAGAAAGAATCCAAGCTTTTGAAGGACTTGTTGTAGCTAAAAAAGGTGGAAGTGTTTCTGAAACTTTCTCAGTACGTAAAAAATCTTATGGTATTGGTGTAACAAGAGTTTTCCCAGTTAACTCACCAACTATTGATAAAATAGTAGTAGTTAAGAAGGGTCTTGTAAGAAGAGCTAAATTGAACTTCTTAAAGGGAATGAGAAAAGAATACAAAGTAAAAGAAAGAAATTAATTGAAAATTTCTTTCTTTTTTCTTATTCAATATTATCTATTTTTTCTGGAATAATATTTTGAGTTTTAAGTTCTTTAAGATAGTCAGATAACTTAGTACCACGTTTGACAGGTAAAATAATTTCAAATTTTTCAGTATTGAAGATGTAACTATTGGTATTATTTAAATTAAAACTATTTTTTAAAGTAATAGAATAATTATCTTTGTTACATGTTAATGAGTAATTACTATTTATTTCATTGTATGTATTACAATAATTAGTTATAGTATCATTATTTATATCTTCAATAGGATAGTTATATATGTCTAACCAGTTATTAGGATATTCTGGCTTTTTTTCTATTTCATCTTG
>DEUO01000092.1:0-9596 GCA_002362595.1 Caryophanales bacterium UBA3260 | reverse complement strand
CTATTTCATCTTGATTTTTATAGAATTCTTCATCAATAGGATTAGATTCAGGAAAATAATTGTAATTGATAGATTTAAGATTAAGCTCATCTATAACTTCATTGGGATATATAGATGGATCAAAATATGTAATATTAATTATTTCAGTTACATTTAAGACAATATTATCAGTAGATTTTATATAAATGTTATATGTGCTTTTTGAGGCATCTATATGTCTTTTATATGGAAGATTATAGTTTTTAACATTATCTAATACAATAGGGTATTTATATATTTTGTTTAAGGAAAAATTATCAATAGATTTAGCTTTGTCTTTTACTTCATTATCTTTTATGTAACTTTTAGCTAGAAGAAAAATAACAAAGATAGATAGAATTATTATTAGGAGTATAAAGACTTCTAAATAGATTTTTTTGGGATGTTTTTTTTCTTTACTCATTTTATACACCTTACTTTATATGTATTATAACATATTTGTTTTATCTTTAGTACTTTAATGATTTGTAAAAAGATGTTAGAATTATATTGGTGATATTAATGAAAAATAATGATAATAAAATAAATAGTGAAGAAAGTACTAAAGATAAAGTCATTAAGGGAATAAAGGAATTAATTCCATATGTTTTAATATTAGTGATAGTTGTTGTAATAAGAACTTTCTTTGTTACACCTGTAATTGTAAGTGGTCCAAGTATGAAACCAACTTTAAAAGGTGGAGAAGTAATGCTTTTAAATAAAACTAAGGATAGTTACGATAGATTTGATGTTGTAGTAGCAGAAGCTAGTAAAAATGGTAAGAAGGAGGAAATAATTAAAAGAGTTATTGCTTTACCTGGAGAGAATATTGTATGTGAACAAGGTATTGTTTATGTAAATGGAATAAGACAAGATGAAGAGTATAGTGTAGGCAATACATATGATTTTGAATTTTTACAATTAGGAGATGATGAATATTTCTTGATGGGAGATAATCGTGAAGATTCGTTAGATAGTAGATTTTTTGGAGCATTTAATAGCGAAAAGATAAAAGGTAAAGCAAATATTATTTTATTTCCTTTTGGTAGTTTTGGAAATGTAGATAAAAATGATAAAGAGTAGGAAAGAATTATTTGATAATTTAATATGTGAAGTTGGTATTTGTACTAAATGTTTAAATATTAAAGCAGAAAAGAATGATAAGTCATTATATAATGTTTATAAAGATTTTAACGTAGGTAGATGTATTCCTTCAATATGGACTGATTGGTATAATAGATTAGATGCTAAAATAATGGTAATTGGACAGGATTGGGGTCCATATGAAGATATGTTAAAGTTAAATAAACAATATATGTTAGATAAACGTGAAGATAATTGGTATAAGTTGATTGAATCAGAAAAAAGTATGACAAAGAAAAAGTTAACAAAATTTTTGGTAGATTCATCTAAAGGAAAGATATCTAATATAGATAATGTATTTATAACTAATGCGATAATGTGTGGAAGAAAAGGTAGAAGTTATCGAGGAGATAATATTGATCTTTTAAAATCAACTTGTAATTGTACTTGTTTTTTAAAGAAACAAATAGATATTGTTAAGCCAAAAGTAATAGTTACTTTAGGATATTATCCAATACTTGCATTATCTAAGATATTTAAATTTAAAATAGGTAGTAGTTTAAAAGAAGTAATAGATAATAATGATGTTATTATGGTTGGTGAATATGTTGTTATACCAGCATTTCATCCAGTAGCTCAAGTAAGTAATGAGGTTCAATTAAAACAATATGAGAAGATATGGAAATATATTCCTTAAAGTTATAATAGTATAATTTGCTGTTATATTAAGATACTGTTATAATCTATAATTATAATGATATGATTAAATGTTATGATTGTTTTGACGAATGTCGAACAGAAGATATTTGTTTTATATAAGGTATAGTTATTACTATATAACTTTTTATTATATGCAACTATGGGTGATTTTATGAGAGAAGAAATAAGTAAGATAGTAGAAAAGTATTTAAGTATTTATTCAGATGAAAAAGAAAAATTAGAACGATTAACTTTATTTTTACAGGAACAAGAAGATGTTTTTGATTGGAATAATTTTAATGGACATATTACTGTTGGAGCTTTTCTTTATAGTAAAAAAGAAGATGAATTTTTAGTCTTATATCATAAAGATTTAAAGATGTATTTATATCCTGGAGGACATATAGATGAGTCTGATAGTACTCCTCTTATTGCGGCGATGAGAGAGTTAAGGGAGGAGACTGGTTTAGATAATATAGTAATTTATAGTATATGTGATAATGAATTAGTTCCAATAGATATTGATATACATATGATAGATTATAATGAACGATTAAATTTACCTGCTCATTATCATTTTGATTTTAGATATCTATTTATTATTGATGAAAAAGTAAATATTAAAGTGGATAAAACAGAGATAAAGGATTATAGATGGATTTCTTTTGATGAATTTAAAAAATATCAAGAATTTGGTGATATTATAGATAAAATTTGTGATGTTAAGGAGAAATGATAGATTAAGGTTTATTTTGGGGAATAAGCCTTTTTTTTTAATATATATTATGTTAAAATGGAAGGATTAAAGGGAGGTGCTTTTATGGGACTTGATAGTATAAAAGTTATGGGAGCTAATGAAAATAATTTAAAAAATGTTTATGTAGATATACCTAAACATAAAGTTAATGTCGTTACAGGTGTATCTGGTAGTGGTAAGTCTTCTTTAGTTTTTGATTCTATATATAGTTTAGCACAGTCTTCATTCTATGAAACTTTATCTACTTATGTAGTAAAGAATTTACCTAAAATTAATAAACCTAATGTTTATAAAATAGATAATTTATCACCTTGTGTGTTAATAGAACAGAGTAAATTAGGTCAAAATCCACGTAGTACAGTAGGTACTTATACAGAAATATATACTTATCTTAGATTACTTTATTCTAGAATAGGATATCCAATATATGATAGCTCATATTTTTCTTTTAATACTCCTAAAGGCGCTTGTTTAAAATGTAATGGATTGGGTGTAGAGTTATCTGTTGATTTAGATAAACTTATAGATTTTAACAAATCGCTTAATGAAGGAGCTATTAAGCATAGAACTTGGAAAGTAGGGTCAAGATATTATAATATACAAAAAGCTATTAATTATTTTGATATGGACAAGAAATTAAAAGATTATACAGATGATGAATTAGATTATCTTTTATATCAAGAACCAATAAATTATATGAATAAATCATCTGGTTTTGTTCAAAACTTTTCATATGAAGGAATAGTTAGTCGTTTATTAAAACGACAAGGAGATTCTAGAGGATTAGTTATTAATGATTATGATAAGACATTCTTTAAAGAGATAAGTTGCAGTGAATGTCATGGTTCAAGATTAAATAAAAGAGCTTTAGAAGTATTAGTAAATGGTGAGTCATTAATTAAATTGTTAAATATGGAATTAGAAGATTTATATGAATTTATAGATAAGATAGATGATGAAGTAGCTAAAGAAATAAAAGATAAAATATTAAGAGATTTAAAAGTTTTAATAGATTTAGGATTAGGTTATTTAACTTTGAATAGAGGAATTAATACATTATCTAATGGAGAGTCACAAAAGTTAAAATTAGCTAGATGTATTGATAATAGTTTAAATGAATTAATATATGTTATGGATGAACCAACACAAGGATTTCATTATAGAGATGTAAATAAGATAATTAAAGTAGTAAAAGATATAGTAAGTAAAGGCAATACAGCTATTGTTGTTGAACATAATAGAAAGTTTATTGAAGAAAGTGATAATGTTATAGATATTGGACCTTTATCTGGAACTAATGGAGGGGAATTATTATATAATGGTAGTTATAATGGTTTATTAAATGTTTCAGAGTCTGTTACAGCTAAATATTTAAAGAATAGAAAGAAAATAAATAAAGAACATAAAGAATTAAAAGATTATTATGAAGTTAGTAATATTAATATAAATAATATTAAAGATGAAAATATTAGAATACCTAAAAATTTATTAACATGTATTACAGGTGTATCTGGTAGTGGTAAATCTTCACTAATAAGATATTTACTTAAAAATGATAAAGAGATAATTAAAGTAGGTAGAGATACTGTAGGAATTAGTAGTAGGAGTAATGTTGCTACATATACAAAAGTTTTTGATAGTATTAGGAATTTATTTGCTGATGCTAATAATATAAGTGCTGGGGAGTTTAGTTTTAATTCTAGTGGTGCTTGTCCAAAATGTGGTGGTACTGGATATTTAAAGATGGATATGCATTTTTTAGGGGATATAAAACAAGAATGTGATGAATGTCATGGAAAAAGATATCGTAAAGAAGTATTAGAGTATAAATATAATAATAAGAATATAAATGATATATTAGAAATGACTGTAAGTGATGCTATTGGGTTCTTTTATGATAAAAAAGATATAATAGATAAATTGAAGATAATGGAAGATGTTGGTTTAGGTTATTTAAAATTAGGTCAATCTTTGGATACTTTATCAGGTGGAGAGATAGGAAGGGTTAATATGTCTTCTTATCTGTATAAGAAAGGTAATATGTATGTGTTTGATGAACCAACAGTAGGTTTACATTTAAAAGATATAGAAGAATTAATTAAAGTAATGCGTAGAATGATTAATGAAGGTAATACAATTGTTGTTATAGAACATAATTTAGATTTTATTCTAGGAGCAGATTATATAATTGATATGGGCCCAGATGCTGGTAAAAACGGAGGCAAAATTATTTTTAGTGGATATATTGATGAGATATTAAATTATGATACATATACAGCAAAAGCTATTATAGATTATTTGATGGAGGAATAGGAAAATGGTAAATAAAGAATTACAAGAATATATTGAAAAGAATATATTTCCAGAATATGAATTAAATGAACTTGGTCATAATATTGATCATATTAAATATGTAATTGAAAGAAGTATGAAGTTTGCTTCGACTGTTGAAGGAATAGATTATAATATGGTTTATACAATTGCCGCTTATCATGATGTTGCAGTTCGTATTGATAGAGATAATCACGAAAAGATTTCAGCAGAGATGTTACTAAAGGATAAAAATTTAAGAAAATTTTTTAGTGAAGAACAAATAAAAGTTATGGCAGAAGCAGTTGAAGATCATCGTGCTAGTAAAGATAGTGAACCCAGAAGTATTTATGGCAAGATTGTTTCTTCAGCAGATCGTAATGTTTTAATTACCTCACCATTAAAAAGGACGTTTTTCTTTCGTATTTCAAGAAAGTATGGTATGCCAATAAGAAAGATAATTGAAGAAGCAAGGCAACATGTTATAGATAAATTTGGTAAAAAAGGATATGCTACGGAAAAAATGTATTTTGATGATCCTGATTATAAAAAGTTTTTAGAAGATATTGAAAAGCTAGCTAGTGATGAAGAAGCATTTAGAAAGATGTATATTCAAGTAAATGGGTTAGAAGATGTATTTAGCAATGATTTAGATGTAAGATTAAGAAAAGTATTTGCACTTATTAAGGATAATAATCCTAATTTATCTTTAGATCAAATATTATATGCTGTTTATCTTGAGGGAGAGTATAGTGAATCGTTTGAAGTTATTAAAGAAAGAATATTAAAGGCTTGTAATATTGACGAATTTTCTTATTATTTAGCTGATGTAAGCCCAGAATTAAGAGAATATGTTAACGAAAAAATATTTCCACAATACGAAAGTAATGATAAAGCTCATGGAATTATACATATAAGAGAAGTTATTAGAAGAGCTTTTGCGTTAAATGAAACTTTAAAACTTAACTTGAATAAGAATATGATTTATGCAATAGCAGCTTGTCATGATTTAGGAAAGTTTATTGATCATGAAACACACGAGAAGATAGCAGCAGATATATTTATAAATGATGAAAATATGAAAAGATTTTTTACTGATGAAGAAAGAATAACAATAAAAGAAGCTATTGAAGATCATCGTTCGTCAAAAGAAGATACTCCTAGAACTGATTATGGTAAATTAATATCTTCGGCAGATAGAAATACAAGTATTACAATAGTATTTATAAGAAGTTTCTTTGTGGCAAAAGAAAGACAACCAGAAAGTGATATAGAAAGCTATTTGGATTATACTTATAAAAGATTATCTAAAAGATATGGTGAAGAAAATCCAGAGAATATGTTTTATGAAGATGAAATATATCATGCATTCTTAAATGATATGAGGAATCTTCTAAAAGATGAAGTTGCATTTAAAGACCTATATTGTAAGATTAATCATTTAGATGATAGAACTAAAAAAGTAGATGAATATGAAGGAGAAATTAAATATATAAAAATGTATAAGAGAGGTAATGGAAATGCTTAATAAAGAATTACAAGATTATATAGAAAATAACATTTTCCCTAAATATGAGAAGTATTATTCGCATGGAATGATACATGTAAATAATGTTATAGAGAATGTTTTAATGTTAGCAGATTATTATAATTTAGATAAAAATATGTGTTATGCTATGGCTAGTTATCATGATATAGGATTAAAAGTAAATAGAGAAGAGCATGAAAAAGAATCTGGTAAAATGTTTATTGAGGATCAAGAAATGAAAAAATATTTTACTGATGAAGAAAGACAAATAATAAAAGAAGCTATTGAAGATCATCGTGGTTCAAAGAAGACAAGACCGCGTAGTATTTATGGAGAAATATTATCTGATTCTGATCGCGATTTTGATATTAAATTACTTGCTAAAAGACAACTTGCTACGTCTATAAAAAACTATCCAGAATTAAGTACTGGTTTAGAACATTTTGAAAGATGTTATGCTTATATTTCAAAAAGAATAAATGGAGATGGACATTTTAATTTATGGACAAATAATCCAATACTTATAGAAAGAAGAAAACAATTTGAAAATGATTTTCTTGATAAGGAATATGCTAAAAAAGTATATCTATCGGATTATAAATTAAAAGAAGAAACTGGTGAAATAGATAAGATAAAGAATTATTATGAAGATTATTAGGAGATAAAGTAGAAGTGGAAAAAGAATATATAAAAGTTAATAGAGAAGCTTATGATGTATTTGCTCCTCAACATAATAAAAGACATGTTAATATTGGTAAAGATGATGTATCTGATGATGAATGGGTAGAAATTCTTACTAAGGAATTAGGATGCAAAAAAGATAGTTTAGTATTAGAGATAGGTCCTGGTACAGGGAGAATGCTTGGGATATTAGAAGATAAAGTTGGTGCTAGAACAACGGCAGTTGAATTATCTAAGAATATGATAGAATATGCAAGAGAAAGATCACCTAAAACAATATTTATAGAGGACAATGTATTAGAAGTTAAATTTAGTGAAGGTTCTTTTGATGCAATTTTTATGGGTGCACTTATTCATAATTTTCCGTTAGAAGATGCTTCTATCTTACTTGATTTAGTATATAAATGGTTAAAGAAAGAAGGAAAAGCTTTAATATATACAACTATTCATGAGAAAAGTGAAGAAGGGTTTTATGTTAAAGAAGATTATTCTGGAGAAATAGTAAGATTTAGAAAAAAATTTAGAGAAGATGAACTAAAAGAATTATTAGAGAAACATAATTTTAGAATTATTTATACACTTCATAATAAGGAAGAAGATCGTAATAAAGAATGGTTAACTTATGTTATAGAAAAAAATAAATAGTTTTAGAGGTGTTTTGATGCCAAAAGTTATTTTTAAAAAGATGGAATTAAATGATAATATTGATATAGTTAAGTGGGCTTTTAAAGAAACTGATGAAACATTACCAGTTTATGAAAATACTATTAAGTATTATCCAGAGTTAAATAAAGTAGATAGAAATAAATTAAGTAATGAAAAAATAGATGAAGTAGTTAGTGATGTCGTTGTAGATTATTATGATAAAAATAAAGATTTAATTGATGAATATATAGAGAAATATAAGAATATATGGGAAGAATATAACGATAAATATTTTGATACTTTATGCAAATATTTAAATGTAGATATTAATAAAGTAAATGAAGAATTTGTTTGTGAAGTTGGATTTATACCTGTTTCTCCACGTTATTTAAACTTAAATATTTTTTCAACAACTGTTGGAATAGAAAATAAAAATATAGTAGAAATAATAGCACATGAAATATTACATTTTATATGGTTTATGAAATGGAAGGAATTATATCCATTATGTTCTAAAGAAGAATATGAATGTCCTAATCTTGTTTGGAAATATAGTGAAATGGTAGTAGATTTTATTTTAAATAGTAAAGAAGTAAATAAAGTATTTAATAATATGTTTGTAGCTAATGCTTATGATTATTTTTATGATTTAGAAGAAAATGGCGAATTAGTTATGAAATATTTAGAAGATATTTATAAGGAAGAAATAAGTATTGAAGATAAAATTAAGAAGGGCTATTTGTACTTACAAGAATTAAAAAATATTTAAAAGAATTATTAGAAAATAGTAAATGTTAATATCTGTTGACAAAATTCCATTTTCTATTGGTAGAGTGCAACGATAAAAATAGTATAATTAATAGTGAAAGAGGTGCATTATGAATTTAGGAAAGAGATTAATGGAATTAAGAAAAAAACAAAATTTGTCACAGGAGGCATTAGCAGAAAAGTTAGGAGTAACAAGACAGACGGTATCTAAATGGGAGACAGATCAAAGTGCTCCTGATTTTGATAAAGTACTTCCTTTATGTGAAGTATTTGGAATAACTACAGATGAGTTATTTAAAGGTGAAGAAATTTCTAAAGAAGAAATAAATAATAATATAAAAGAAGATATATTTTTTAATAAACAGGAAGAATTAGAAATAAATAATAGATTAAATGAGGAAAAGAAGAAAACAAGAGCTATTAGAATTTCTATAAGTATATTTTTATATTTTTTATCATGCGCTTGGATAATGGTTAGTATTCCAGTATTTAAAATGAATCCAGTACTTGCTACTTCAATCTTTATTGTTATATGCGGGTTAGCTACTTGTATAATAATATATACAAATATTGTATATAAAAAGGATAAAACAAGAAAAGAAGAAGTAGAAGATAAGTTATATAAACAAATAGATGATATACTTGGTATTTTTACTTTAATTATATATTTAATAATTAGCTTTATCACTTTTAGATGGGATATTACATGGATAATATGGCTTATATATGCTTTAGTTGCAGAAATAGTAAAACTAGTAATTAAATTAAAGGGAGATAAAAATGAAAAATAAAGGAGTAATTATATTTTTAATATCTATATTAAGTATTGGTGTAGTATTACTTGTTTGTTTATTAGTTTTTATGTTAAAAGGAAGTAATAAAGTTAAATTTGGTTTCTTTTATAATAATGAAGTGAGTACAAATTTATTATTAGATAAAGAATATGATAATAAATATAGTAAAATTAATATTATTTCATCAGCAAGTGATATTGAAATTATTAATACAGATGATGACAAAATAAGATTAGTTATTTATGGTGATGAAGATAATTATAATATAAGAGAAGATAATGATAATTTATATATAAAAATACTTAATATAGAT
>DEUO01000011.1 GCA_002362595.1 Caryophanales bacterium UBA3260 | reverse complement strand
TAGGTAACTATAAAATTACAATTTGTTGAGGAGGATTTAATTTATGGAATTAGTAAAAGTTGGAGAGAAAACCTATTATATAAAAAATGCTACTAATATTGGTATCTACAAAATTGATGATGACAATGTTTATTTGATAGATACAGGTAACGATAAGGATGCAGGAAAGAAAATATTAAAAATTATTGATGAACAAGGATGGAATGTTAAAGGAATTATAAATACTCATTCAAATGCAGATCATATTGGAGGAAATAAAGTAATTCAAGACAGAACTAATTGTACTATCCTTGCTTATAATATTGAAAAGTCTTTTACAAAATTTCCTATATTAGAATCATCTTTCTTATATGGTGGTTATCCATTTAAAGATATTAGAAATAAATTTTTATTAGCCAAAGAATCAGTTGTAACTTCAATAGAAAATAATCTTCCAGAGGGATTAGAATACTTCTCTTTAAAAGGACACTTCTTTGATATGATAGGAATTAAAACAAGTGATAATGCATATTTTTTAGCAGATTCTCTATTTAGTGAAGAAACAATTACAAAGTATCATTTATTCTTTATATATGATGTAAGAGAGTTCCTTAATACTTTAGACTATTTGAATACTTTAAATGGAAGTCTATATATTCCATCTCATTGTGAGGCTACAAGTGATATTTCATCTTTAATAGAACTTAATAGAAACAAAGTAAACGAGATTATGAATAAAATATATAATGCTTGTGATAAAGAAATGACTTTTGAGGAAGTATTAAAATATATTTTTGATGAATATAACTTGGTAATGAATGCTAATCAATATGTGTTAGTTGGAAGTACAATAAAATCATATCTATCATATTTATATGATGAAAATAAATTAAGTTATGAATTTAAAGATAATAAAATGGTTTGGAAACAGGTATAATTCAAATTACAATTTATCGAGCAGATCAATTAAATTGATCTGTTTTTTTATATTGACAAATGTGTGTATACTGTATATAATGTATATAAACAAGCGAGGTGAATTATGGAAATTATAATTAGTAATTCAAGTGGTGTTCCAATTTATGAACAGATAAAAGAGCAAATTAAAGCTAAAATTATTTCAAATGAATTGAAAGCAAATGAATTATTGCCATCTATTAGATCTCTTGCTAAAGATTTAAGATGTAGTGTCATAACAACTAAAAACGCCTATGAAGAATTAGTGCATGAAGGATATGTTATTAGTGTTCCATCAAAGGGTTTCTATGTGGCTGAAATAAATAATGAAGTTGTTCGTGAAGAATTGTTAAATAAAATAGAATTGTTATTAGATGAAGCAGTTAATATTGCAAAATTAAATAGCATTGACAAGAAAACAATATTAGAAATGATAAATATTTTATACGAGGAGGAAAAATGATGAATAATATTTTAGAAGTTAAAAATCTATCAAAAAAATATAACGATTTTGAGTTAAAGAATGTTAGTTTCGAGTTACCTAAAGGAATGATCTTAGGATTTATTGGAGAAAATGGTGCTGGAAAAACTACAACAATTAAGTCTATATTAAATATAGTAAATGATTATACTGGTGAGATAAATGTATTTGGTATGAATAATAGGAAAAATGACAAGGCTATCAAGGAAGATATAGGTATAGTGTTAGATGATATGTTTTTTCCTGAAATACTAAACCCTAAAGATATAAATTCAATTATGAAAGATATTTATGTAAATTGGGATTCTAAATTATATTTTAAATATTTAAAAGAATTTTCGTTACCCCAAAATAATCAAATTAAAACTTTTTCAAAGGGGATGAGAAAGAAATTAGAAATTGCAACCGCTCTTTCGCATCATCCTAAACTTTTAATACTTGATGAACCAACTAGTGGTTTAGATCCTGTTGCTAGAAATGAAGTTATAGATATTTTTCAAGATTTCATTCAAAATGAAGAATGCTCTATATTGTTATCAAGTCATATTACAACTGATTTAGAACACATTGCCGATTATATAGTATTTATTAATGATGGTGAGATATTACTATCTAAAACAAGAGATGAATTATTAGAAAGATATGGAATTGTTAAATGTACTGAAAAGGAATTTAAAAAAATAAATGGTAATGATTTTATTAGGTATAGAAAATCTAAATATGAATATGAAGTATTAGTTGAAAATAAGAAAGAATTTAATAAGAAATATAATATTAATACTATAGATAAGATAACACTTGAAGATCTTATGGTAATGATGATTAAAGGAGTGAGATAATGAAAGGATTAATAAAAAAAGATTTTTTACTTGTAAAAAGTAACATTAAAGTTTTAATGATTTTATTTATTGTGTTTGGATTTATGACTTTTAATGGTGAAATGGATCTATCATTTGTATTACCATTTATGAGTGTTGTTATTATGATCTCAACTTTTAGTTATGATGTTTATAATAAATGGGATGCTTATGTTATTGCACTTCCAGATGGAAGAAAAAATAGTATTAAGTCAAAATATATAGCAACAATTATTTTGCTTTTTATGATTACTATAGGAGTATCAATAATCACTGCAACCATTACTTATATCAAAGATAATTCAATAGATTTGGGTACAATTTTAGAAATGTTGTTAGCAACAATATCAGCTACGATTATAATACAGTCTATTATGTATCCAGTTATTTATAAATTTGGTTTAGAAAAGGCTCGTATAGGAATTTTTGTTGGGGTGTTTGGTCTTGGATTTTTGGCAAGTTTAATTTCAAAATTTGTTGATTTTAAACCAATTCTTCAACATTTAGATATATTAAATAATTATTGGATGTTTATATTGCCAATAGTTACTTTAGTTATTTTATATGTTTCTTATAAAATATCAGAGAAAGTATATTTAAAGAAGGAGTTTTAAAAATTACAATTTGTGCGAAGGATTGTAAAATTAACAAAAATCTATTCCATAAACACTTAAAACGTGGTATATTATTACTAGCAACGGAAGATTATATGTACTCTTTCGTTATTGGAAAAGAGTTGTAGATAACTACGACACCCGCTCCATAAAAAAACAACTTGCGGACCAAAATCCGTAAGTTTTTTTATATATTCTTTTTTTATTTAAAATTACTATCTATCCAATTAACTATTAATGAACTTATCTCTTCTTCCTTATTATGATAAAAATGATCAGCATCTTCTATTATTTTATATTGAAAATTACTACAATTAATCGCTTTATCTTTTAATAAATCTAAATGCAAATAATTATCAGTTTCTAAAGATCCAGAAAAAGTTAATAAAGGTACATCTATTGTTTCAAATTGTTCCCAATTTTCAGAATTACCCATAATAGGTAAATTATCTAAATTAGAATCTTTATTAAACCAATTGTAATAAGTCCCTGAACTCATATACATATAATC
The DNA here is from genome assembly GCA_002362595.1 of Caryophanales bacterium UBA3260. The sequence continues at coordinate 3,559 of DEUO01000011.1, read as the reverse complement.
TTCAATTATATTACTAAGAAGTAAAGTATTATTACCTTTATCAATATTTTCTTTTGCTTCTTTAATAAGATTTTTATAATCTTTTTGACGCAATAAATGAAGCCCAACCATATCAGGTGCACTTGCTAGTATCATTCCTAAAATACTAGGGTGTTTTTTATAATAATAGTAAATTACTTTATTACATCCATAACTGTGTCCCATTAGAATAATTCTTTTATAACCTAATTCTTTAGCTTTTTCAATCGCTAAATCAATATCCAAAATACAATCTTCAAATATCTCATACATACATCCACATCTAGTATATGATCCATCTTTCATTAATATATCATTTTCTATTGAATATCCCCTATTATGCTCATAAATAAAACCTATATTATTTTTAGATAAAATCTTCCCACAAACTATTGCAAAGTAATTATCTATTATTGTTTGACACATTCCATGAATAAAAATAACACATATATCTTTTACATCACTTTCAAAATGTACCATTGGAAGACGCATATTATCTTTAGTATATGCATCATTAATAAAACTCACATTATTTTTCATATTTTGTTCCTACTTTCTTTTTAGTATTAAAAATACATATAATATTTATTAAATATCATGAAACTATTATTTTATATATTCGTTATTGAAAAAGACAAAATATCTGTTATACTAACAATTGTTGTCTTAACAAATCTTGAAAATGTTAAAGTAATTATAACTATTTTACCATAACAAGATATAAAGGGGGATTATTATGGAAGAAATTATTAATCAAATAGGAGCCAACTGGTCTAAAGACTTAATTATTCGTTTTTTATATAAAGAATTAGCTCCATATTTTGAACGTGATTTATTATACTTTATGGCTTCTGATGAAGAAAAAGAAAAACAATATCAACAAGGATTTATCAATAGATTTCCCAAAATAGTATGTTCTACATTAGCTGACTTCTATGTTGATTTATTTAAGCAATTTGGTATAAATGCTAAAAAAGTAGCTTCTAATAGTGCTAAAATACCTCTATTCGCCATTATAGTTGAAGGTGACTTAGGATGGTACTATATAGATCCTCTTTCTGACCTATTAGCGAATCAATATAACCTTAAACCTTACTTTTTTGGTATAATCCCCCGTTATAATACTATCCGTATTACTCATCCTGAATTAATTAAATTACCACCAGAATATATTAATGAATTAGATAATACATTAAATTTTACTTATCTTGATGAATATTTTCAAACTCTACATCAAAAACTTTCACAAAGAAAAAGTGCTTATGAATTTTTTGGTTTCAATCCATCCACACCAATAGATTTAAAAGAGCCTAAAGTACAATTTTATAATAGTCACTTAATTAATTTAGGCCACGTAAATGGTCCATATGAACGAGCTCAATTATATAAATACCTAAATGATAGAATGCTTAATCATAGTGAAAAAAGACATGTATGTATTAGAATAGAAGAATGGGAACAAAATCCTCATATTTCTTTAAGATTAGAAAATAAAGAAGGCAATATACTTTACACAGAAGAAAATAACGATGGCGTTTATCGCTTAATAAAAAAATAATATTAAAATATTATATTATGATAAAATAGTATTAGATAATTATAAATAAAGGAGAAAATATGGAATTAATAGATATAGTAGACCACAATGGTAATCTAACTGGTGAAGTTTTAGATAAAGAAGAAGTACATGATAGAAATTTACTACATAATGAAATAGCAGTTTTTATTATAAATGATAAAAAACAAGTACTATTACAAAAGCGTAATTCTAATAAAAGATATAATCCTAATAAATGGGCTTTATGTGCTGGACATGTTGATGCAGGAGAAAGTTTAGAAAATGCAGCATTAAGAGAATTAAATGAAGAAGTCGGTATAAATGCTTCTATAAATGAATTAAAACCTTTTGGTAATAGAGAATTAGCAATAAGTACTTCTAATTCTCACTTTACTTACTTTTATTATATAAAATCTAACTTAAATGAAAATGAATATATTATTCAAGAAGAGGAATTATCAGAAGTAAAATGGTTCAATTTAGATAAAGTTATCGAAATGATTAAGTCTAAAAATCCAAATATAGTTTTTGATGAAAATGTAATTTATTTATTTGAAGAATTAAAAACATTATAATTTATATTAAAGAGCATCTGCTCTTTTTTTCTATAAAAAAACATCTAAATATATAACTTAGATATTATCTTTTCTTAGATAAAAATGCCATAAATTGTGGTATTTCATGAAATCTATTATAATAATCAATATCTACTTCCTTACATTCAGAAATACATCTTGATTCTTTAAAATTCTCCACTACAAAATTATTATTTATAAGTATTTCAAAGAAATATGATGGTGGTGCAATATATTCTTCTAATACTTCATTATCTTTAAAATGATTAACCTGCTTTGTATATGACATATAATTGCCAAATACACGTTTACCTTCTTCACCCGCTTCAAATCCAATAACATGATATGATTTATTATCATAATTTATTATTTCTGTTGCAAATCTCATTGGATGTCCTACTGAAAATAATAATTCTCCATTATCATCTAAAACTCTATATAATTCTTTAAATACTCTATCTTTATCTTCAACATGACTAATAGCTAAACTACTAAAAATAAAATCAAATTCATTATCTTTAAAAGGAAGACTTAGCATATCTCCTACATAAAATTTTAAATCTGGATAGCTATTTCTAGCCACCTCAATAGATTTTTCTGATATATCAATTCCTACAATTTTTTGTGGATTATAAACTTTTAATAATTCACTTTCTTCAGCAGTTCCACAACCTAACATTAACACTCTTTTATTTTCTATATTAGGTAACATTGACATCATCATCGGTTTTTCTACAAATCTTAAAGACTTTTTCATTCCATTGATAACTTCAAAATGTCTCTTCTCGGCAAATTTATCATAATCATTTACTTTTTCATTTAAATTCATAATATATCTCCTAATTATTATATTTATTCAAATTCACTTTCATCTATCAAAGGAACAATATCTATAGCAGGTTCCTCATAAGGATGAACTTCTCTTAACTTATTTATTACTATCTTAACTTTATCTATATCACAAATAAATTCTAATTTTTCTTCTGAAACATATTCTATTTTATTCTTTTCACCAATATATGGATTAGCATTATCATTAGGTATAAAAGTCCCAATTACTTTAGCAGAAGAAGTACAATAAGTATAATTGCCAATAACTCCAGCTCCCGCCTCACATACCGCTTCTCTTACTCTTTCAACATCATCTACTGGTATTGTTACAAATATCTTAACTCTTTTAATATTTACATTCATCTATTTATCTCTCCGCTTCTTATTTAATTTAATACTACCCAAGTTTGCATACCTTTCTTATTAATATGAAATGATTCTAATTCAATTATTTTATCTATTATAATTAAAGTAGCATAATTACTATCCTTTTTATTATTCCAAAAACTTTCATTTACACATAATTGTTTTTCATATTTATCTTTTATTTTTTCAATAGAAGTAATCCTTAAATCAA
>DEUO01000120.1:21480-22066 GCA_002362595.1 Caryophanales bacterium UBA3260 | reverse complement strand
TTTGTTAAAAAGTAGTTGACAAATCACTTTATTATTAATATTATGTTAATAACAAAAAGAAATTTTATTTTTAATTGTTGATATTAACAAAAAGTTAATATGTAGAAAGAGGAGAAAAATATGGAAACAAAATTTAATAAACAAGAAACAATAAAATTATTAGAAGAATATTATCAAAAGTTAGAAGGTAAGAAAGTAAAGGTAAGTATATCTGCTAAATCAGGAACATTTGGATTATATGAAACTAAAGGTTGTCAAACTACTATTACTGTTACAGAGAGGATGGAGATAGCTGGAATGAATAAAGATGTATCTGTTACGTTACCAGAAGAAGATTTAAAAAGAAATTTAACTGCTTTATTTGCACTTTATGATTTTGATGTTAAAGGTGTAGATATTGATGATGGTTTATCTTCTCATTGGGAAGGCTATGGTATGATGGAACATCAAGTTGAAAGAGCTTACTTTAATGGTATAACAGTTAATTTAGAAAAAGCAAAACAAAAAAATCTAGGTATGTATTATAGATAAAAATAATATTTATAAATTATAGATTAGGAGTGAATAGAATGAGTAAGTTAAAATT
>DEUO01000120.1:14241-21261 GCA_002362595.1 Caryophanales bacterium UBA3260 | reverse complement strand
GAATAGAATGAGTAAGTTAAAATTAATTGTAATGAATAATATAAAAGAATTAGGCAATAAAGTTAATGATAGTTTAAAGAAATTAAATAAGACAGATAAAGATTATATTGTATCAATGACTAGTAATAGATTTAGTAATGGTGAAGGTAAAGTGAAGATAAATGAATCTGTTAATGGAGATGATATTTATATACTTAGTGATGTTGGTAATTATGGAGTAAGTTATCAAATGCATGGAAGGGAACACTTTATGTCACCTGATGAGCATTTTGAGGATATAAAAAGAGTAATTGCAGCAACATCTGGGCATGCTTCAAAAATAAATGTTATAATGCCACTTTTATATGAATCAAGACAACATAAGAGAAGAGGCAACGAGTCACTAGATTGTGCTATTGCATTACAAGAATTAGAAAGAATAGGTGTAGATAATATTATTACGTTTGATGCACATGATCCAAGTATATGTAATGCTATACCTAGATTACCTTTTGAAAATTTCTATCCTACTCATAGAATACTAGAGGAATTAATAGAGAATGAAGATATTAATGATATGTTAGTTATAAGTCCTGATATGGGTGCGATGGAAAGAGCTAGATATTACGCAGATATGCTAGGTTGCGATGTTGGAGTATTCTATAAAAGAAGAGATTTAAGTAAAGTTGTTAATGGAAAAAATCCAATAGTAGAGCATATGTATATGGGAGCAGATCCTAAGGATAAAGATGTTATTGTTGTAGATGATATGATAGCTAGTGGAGGATCTATCTTAGATGTAGCAGAGAATTTAAGAAATAGAGGAGCAAGAAAAATATATTTAATTGCAACATTTGCTTTATTTACTGAAGGAACAGAAAAGTTTAGTGAAGCTTACGAAAAGGGATTATTTGATAAGTTATATTCTACTAATTTGTCTTATGTTCCGGATGATATTAAGAATAATAAATGGTATGTAGATGTAGATATAGCTCAGTATATAGCATTAATAATAGATACCTTTAATAAGAAAAAAAATATAGAATCTTTATGGAATGGTAAGAAAAAAGTAATAGATAAGATAAATCAGAAAAAGAATATGTAATAGTTTTTAATTTTTTTTTAAAAACATATTGACATTCATATATCTTTTTAATATAATGTTAATAACAAAGAAATATTTTTTTGAAAAATGTGTTATTAATAAAATAATAATAACAAAGGAGAGATATTATGAAAATAGGAGTGTTTGGAGGAAGCTTTAATCCACCACATAAAATGCATGAAAAAATAGCTAAAGATTTAGTTAATAGACAGATTGTTGATAAAATTATTTTTGTTCCTACTGGTGGTCAATATAAATATAAATCTAATTTAGTAGACGATCAAAAACGTTATGAAATGATAAAACTTATTACTAATAAAGATGAAAGATTAGTTGTTAGTGATTATGAATTAAAAGATCATGTTGTTTATACATGTGAAACACTTGCTCATTTTAAAGAAGAATATCCAAATGATGAAATATATTTTATCTGTGGTACTGATAATTTAAGCTATATTGATAAATGGAAGAATGGAGAAGAAATATTAAGAAATTATAAGATTCTAGTTATAGATAGAAGTAGTAATGATATTAGTGAGTTATTAGAACAATTTAAAGAATATAAAAATAATATTGTAGTAGCTCCAATTGAACAGGTAGATATTTCTTCTACAGGAGTTAGAGAGTTGATAGTAAAAAGAAATTATAAAGAATTAGAAAAATATCTTTATAAAGATATTATTGAATATATTAAAAAAAATAAATTATATGAGAATGGAGAATTGAAATGAAAAAGATTATTAATAAATTTAATTGGTTTGAATGGGGGATGTTACTTGCAGTTATTGGTTTTACAATATACTTTTCTATAATAGATAAAGAAAGTTCTATATGGTATTTACTTATTGATGGTATGGCAGCAATATGTGGAATATTTTGTGTAGTATTATGTGCTAAGGGAAAGAAAAGTCAATATATATGGGGATTCTTTAATATAGTAGGTTATGTAATTATAGCTTGGATTAATAAATATTATGGAGAAGTTATGTTAAATGCACTTTATTATTTACCATCACAATTTATAGGTTATTATTTATGGAATAAACATATGAATGATGAAACAGATACAGCAGAAGGTAAGAAGTTGAATTTAGTTCAAAGCGTTATATTTTTAGTTATTATAGGTTTAGGAGTTTTAGGATATAAATTTGTTTTAGATTTACTAGGTGGTGCTGGAACATTATTAGATAGTGCTTCAACAGTTACTTCAGTTGTTGCAAATGCTTTAATGATGCTACGATATCGTGAACAATGGCTATTATGGATTGTTATAGATATTATTACTGTAGTTATGTGGGTTATTGCTGGAGACTTTGTTATGGTAACAATGTGGGCAGTATATTTAATTAATGCATTTTATGGTTATTATAATTGGACTAAAATGGCAAAGGAGAATTAAATATGTATAATGTTGGAATGTATGGAGGTTCTTTTGATCCTTTGCATATAGGTCATTTACATGACATTATTAGAGCAGCAAGTATGTGTCGTGAATTATACGTTATGATTAGTTGGTGTGAAGGAAGAGAGTCTACTTCAAAAGAATTGCGATATAGATGGATATATAATAATGTAAAACATCTTGATAATGTAAAAATAATATTAATTGAAGATAAAGCGGTAAGTAAAGAAGAATATAATACAGATTATTACTGGGAGAAAGGTGCAGAAGATATAAAGAAATGCATAGGCAAACCAATTGATGCTGTCTTCTGTGGCTCTGATTATTTTGGTACAAATCGTTTTGAAAGTCTTTATGAACCAGAAAGTGAAGTAATTTACTTTGATAGAAGTGAAGTACCAATTAGTTCTACAAATATTAGATTTGATGTATATAAAAATTGGCAATATATACCTCCTATTTGTAGACCATATTATGCTAAAAAAATATTAGTAGTAGGAGGAGAAAGTACAGGTAAATCAACTTTAGTTCAAAATTTAGCTATTGCATATAATACTAATTTTGTAAGAGAAATAGGTAGAGATACATGTGAGATAGCAGGTGGCGAAGATAATATGGATAAGTATGATTTATATGAAAACTTGATAAGACAGAAAGCAGAAGAAATAGAAGCGTTAAAAAGCTGTAATAGATTATTATTTGTAGATACTGATGCTCTTACTACAAAGTTCTATTCAAGATTTTTATTAAGTGATAAAAACGATATAAAAAAATGTGATGCTTTAGCTGATGCAATTGCTAGAATTAATGAATTTGATTTAGTTTTATTTTTAGAACCAACAGTAGAATTTGTTCAAGATGGAACAAGAAGTGAAAAGATTGAAGCAGATAGAGTTAAATATAGTAATCAAATAAAGAAATTATTCTATGAACATAAAATAGATTTTATAAGTTTAGGTGGCGATTATTTAAATAGATTTAATATAGCTAAAGAGATAATAAAAGATAAATTTGGAATAGAAACAATATGGTAATTAGGAGGTATTATGATGTTTGATCAAAATAATATTATAGAATTTATAAATAAACTTGTTAATCAAGTTGATAGTTGTGAAAATGAAGAAGTAGAAGCTAATTTAAGAAAATTTCGTGCTTATTTAGAACTTACACAAATGTGTGATGGAGAGACTTTGGCTAAAGTTGATAAAGTGTTGGATTGTTATGATTCTTTAGTTAATATAAAGGCAAGTTTTGGTTTTGTAGATGTATCTTCATTGTTTGCGAAAGAAAAAGAGACGGAAGGTAAGAAGTTAGTTAAGAAAAGACCGGCAAGAAAAGTACAACCTAAAGATGAATATGAAGATAAGCATTATCGTCATTATAGTAGTAGTTATCATGAACCAGTTGTATCTTCTGGATGTGGTGGAAGTGTAAGCTATTCATCTGGCTGCGGTTGTGGCAGCAGCTATAGGAGTGGATGTTAGATGAAAACTATTAACTTATTTGGACATGACTTAATAGTTAGAGATACTCTTTGTACTACTAATCCAGAATGTTTAAAAGAAGTTACTCCTAGTTTACGTTTATATATAAAATTAACAGATGCTTGTAATGCAGATTGTAAATTCTGCGCTAATGAATGTAGTAAAGATTTTGGAACAATAGATTTTAAGAAGTTAGAATTTGTAATACGTTATTTATTAAGTAAAGGTAGATTACATGGAATAAGTATTACAGGTGGAGAACCAATGATGAATCCAGATAAAATGTTTCGTTTATTAGAATTAATATATAGAATAGATCCTACTTTAGAAGTAGCTGTATCAACAAATGGATATAATTTATTAAGATTATTGGATTATGAAGATATTAATAAATTGGAAAGTATTCATATATCTAGGCATCATTATGATGATGGTACTAATAGAGATATTTTTAAATCAGATAAAGTAGCTACTACAGAGGATATTATGGAGTTTCAAGAAGCTCTTGATGATAAGAAAATTGTTAATATTAATACAATGGTTATGAGGGGATATATTGATAGTTTAGAAGAGATAAAAAAAATGCTTAATTATGTTGGAGCCACTGGAGTTTATAAAAACGGCTTTGTTTCTTTAATGAAATGTAATAATTATGCAAGTGAACATTTTATAAATTTTAATGATATATTTAGTCATTTAGACGATAGTTTTTTCTCTGCTCATCACTTCTATTGTGAAGATTATTGTGAATGTGTAGATGGACTTTATTTATCTGATACTAATAGATTAGTAGAGTTTTATGCAAGAATGGTTAAAGATTGTAACTGTCCTTATACTACACAACTTGTTTATACATCAGATAATAGAGTTACAGCAGGGTTTGGTAAAAAACTTTTATATAAGTAAAACTAGAGGGAATAATAGAAAGGAAGTATATATATGGAAGAAATAAAGAATGTTTTTGGGGAAGGCAAAATGTATAATGTAAATGATTTAGAAGGAAGGATTTATGCAACATCATCTGCTTGTATGTCGGTATGGTCAGATTTTCTATCATGGGCGAATGCTCATTCAGAGAGATGTGTTAGCAATCCTAAGCAAGCAGATACAATAGTAGTATTAGGTTGCCAAGTAACAGATTTATCTATATTAAAAGATATTGAAGTTGCTACAAGATTGCATCAAGAGACAGGTAAAGAGATTTATATGGGTGGATGTTTAGCTCAAAGACTTGATATAGAATTACCATCTTTTATTAGAAGATTAGATGTAGTAAGAACTGTTGGCCAAGAAATAAATGATAGAAATTTAATTGATTATGAACCACCTTATTGGGTTCCTGATTTTTCTGAAAGTAAAGATACTTTTAAAGATGGTAACTTATTTCGTAACTTTTATCCATTAAAAATAGGAGCAGGTTGTCATGGTAAATGTAAGTATTGTACTATCAAACATACAAGAGGAGAATCTTATGCTGTTGTTCCTGAAACACAGATAGAAGAATTTTTAAATCATGAAGATGTAGTTTTAATATCAGATAGTCCTACTGTTACACAGATTAAAGATTGGTGTGCTATTGCGATTAGATTACAGAAACAAATATCTATTCGTAATATTGAACCACAAACATTAGTAGCTTGCGGAGATGAGGTTATAGAACTTGCTAAATCAGGATATTTAAATATTTTACATTGCCCTATTCAAAGTTATGATGAAGAAGTGTTGAAGGCGATGAATAGAAGTGTTACAATGACAAAGAGGGCATTAGAAATAATGCAATTAGTTAGAAGTTTAGGAGTTAAAGTTGCAACAAATATAATAATAGATTATAGAGTAGATGATAAATTATATCCTAATTATGATAAAGAAAGATTAGAAAAAGAATTTGATTATTATTCTTGGAATCCTTATTTTGATGGTAACTTTAGCTTAAAGAAAGCGAAAGAACGATTTAAAAAATATATAGGAGAATGATATTATGAAAACATTTAAGAAAGTAGTTCTAGAATTAATTAAAAGAGGAGAAACTATAGCAACTATGGAATCTTGTACTGGTGGCGGAGTAGCTAGCGCTATTACTAATATAGAGGGTGCATCAGAAATACTTAAATATAGTGCAGTTACTTATTCTAATCAATATAAGATTAAAATGGGTGTTTCAGCAGATGTAATAAATGAATATAGTGTATATAGTATGGAGACAGCTCATGAAATGGCACTTAACATAAGTAAGTTTGCTAATTCTGATTTTGGAGTTGGTATTACAGGTAAGTTAAATAGAGCAGATGAAAATAATAACTTCGGTAAAGATAATGAAGTATTTGTAAGTATTTATTATAAAGATAAATATTATGATATAGATATTAATGTAGATAAAAAGACACGTAAACAAAATAAAGAGTTAGTAATAGATTATATAATTGAGAAGTTAGGTGAAATATTATGGGGAGAAAAATCAACAAAGTAAAATTATTTGTTAATGATAATGAACAATCACAGATAGTAGCGAAAGATTTAGAACTGGAATTATTAAAATATGGGTTTCAAATAGTAAATAGAGGTTTTGATTTAGCTATATCTGTTGGTGGAGATGGATCATTCTTAAGAATGGTAAAAGATACTAAGTTTAATGATAAAGTTTATTATATTGGAGTTAATAGTGGTACTTTAGGATTTTTACAAGAAATAGATATTAAAGATACTGTTGATTTTGTTAAGAGATTAAATTCAGATAATTATAAAATAGAAGAAATAAGTATTCAAGAATCTAAAGTAATAACAGAAGATAAAGTATATGCTTTTAATTCATTAAATGAAATAGTTGTAAGAAAGAGTGATTTTACTACTTTGAAATTACCTATATATGTAGATGATGAATTCTTAGAAAGGTTTGCTGGAGATGGTATATTAGTAAGTACTAGTACAGGTAGTACTGCTTATAATATGTGTTTAAATGGTAGTATTATATATAATACACTTAATACTTTATCTATAACTCCTATAGCTCCAGTTAATAATAAAGTATATAAAGTATTAAATTGTAGTGTTAT
>DEUO01000120.1:9114-14109 GCA_002362595.1 Caryophanales bacterium UBA3260 | reverse complement strand
AAGTATTAAATTGTAGTGTTATAGTTCCTAGTGATAAAGTTATTACTTTAGTACCAGAAAAAGGATATAATGATATGTTTATTCAATTAGATGGTGTTAATACTATGATTAAGAATGTTGTTAAAATAGAAACTAAAATAGGTAAAAAAAGTCTTAAATGTTTAAGAATGAATGATTTTCATTTTATAAAAGTTATAAATTCTAAGGTATTAGAAAGAAACTAAATATATTATAGTATTTAGTTTTTTATGATATAATGAATAATAGCAGAGGTGTATGTTATGAATTATGAGAGTGAGGTTTTAACTTTAGAAGATGAGAATGTAAGTAGTCAGCAATCTAATAATATGTTAGATAGTTTAAATAATATAGAAGTTATTGATAAGTTTCCTAAGAAGAAAAATAAGATAATTTTAGTAATTGTTATAGTAATTATTTTATGTGTTGGAGGAGTATTAGGTTACTTTGCTTATAAGAAGGATTTCTTTGGTTTAAAAGATAAGAATGTAACGGATAGTTCTCGAGTAGAAAAAGAACCTGAGTTAGTTAGTGAAAAAAAGTATAAGAATAAAATTGAAGAGAAGAATGTAATAGAGTCTTCTTTAGATTATAAAGCAATATTTTCTAATGATAATTGGTTAGGATTTTTATCTTTATATAATGAAGTTACATTTAGCAATGATAGAATTTATTATTCGTATGCACCAAATATTGATAATGATTATTGCGATGATATTGAAGCAAATATTGCGGCATGTGAAGCAGAACAAAAAATTATGTGTAGTGTAGAAAATGCAGAGAAGACTGTTGATCATTATGAATTAACTTGTGCAGAAAACATGTGTAGAAATCTTACTGATTTAATGTGTTGGGGTTCTATTCCAAGTACAGGTTTTTTAGCAGAAAAGTATAAAGAAGAAATAGAAGGTTCAACATATGTAAAACGACATTTAATATCTTCTAATTATGATGGAACTGATTTTAAAGAACATAAAACAGGTCCATCTGGAGATGTATTTATTTTTGAACATGTTAGTAAAGATGCTGTATATGTTAATATGTCAGGAGATGTTTCTAAAATAGATGTAGATGGAAATTTAACTTCTCTTGGAAAAGATATTCAAGTAGTTGATGCTTTTTCTGATGATGATACTTTAGTTGTTTTAGAACATAAAAAAGATGATTTATATAATATGGTTTATTATGATGCTAAAACGATGAAAGAAAAGAAAAAACAAGAGATAGTATTAGGGGATAAACTTTTTATAAGAATTGATCCATATAGTAATGATCTTTATAATATATATAATCGTAAAGCATTATATAAAAATGGTAAAAAGATTTATAGTTCAGATGAAAATATTTCTTTTTATGATATATTTATTTCTTCTAAGAATATCTATATTATTGCTTTTAAATCTGGAAAAGATTCTTTGATTGTTTTAGATAAAAAAGATTATAAAGTGTTAGATACTGTTGATGTTAATTTAGATAATAACTTGAACTATTTACTTACTTATGATGGAAAAGCTTATTTTTATACTGGAGCTGGAGTGAGTGATTCTTCTGGAATATATGTGTTTGATGAAGAAGACATGGAGTTTAGAATAGTATTACCTCTTTCTTATGAGATATCAAATTATGGAAAATATCATAATTTCGTTTACTATTATGAAGATTTTGATTCTATAAATAAAACTTTTACTTTATATAATTTAGCTACTGAAGAGGAGACTGTTATAAAAAATGTTGTTTATAATACTTTTAATGAAGCAGAAGGAAGACTTTATGTAGTACAATTTATTGATGATAAATATGAAATATCTTATTATGAGATAGATTAATTTAGAACATATAAACAGAGACTTAGGTCTCTTTATTTTTTTAGATTATTTATAATATTATAGATTTGATTCCAGTTAGTTACTTTATAAATTTTATTACCAACACATTGTTTATTAAATATTTCATCGAAGACTATTACAGGGATTAGAGGACTTATATCGTTTATATAACGAGGTTCATCTTCTAAGAAGACATCTAGATTATATTCTTTTACATAAGCTAGTTTATCTAGGGAACCAACGATTAATTTATCATATACGATATTATTTTCTTTTAGATATTTTTCTGTAGATTCATAAGGTGTTTTGAATACTGGCTCTATTCTAGCAGAGATAATGTATATTTCATTACCTTCTTCTTTTAATTTCTTTATTACTTCTTTAGCATTTTCTTTTACTTTAGCAGATAGAACTGCTTTTTCTAAATAGTTCATACAAAAATCATGATTTTCTTCAGGAGTCCAATCATATAAATTATAACTAGCTACACCATCTTCATGCATAGTTAATCCTCTTTTTACTATTGTATCGTTGTAAATTTTACAATATTCTTTAATTATTGGTAGAGTATCTGTTATTGTATTATCTATATCTATTCCTATTCTCATATTATTACCTACTTTTATATATATATTTTTTAGTACCATAATAACTTAATTGTTCTATTATAGTAGAGATTTCACTAACATCTTTATCAAAGTCATTTTTTACCCAAAAGTTTATTATTCCTAAAGCGCCATTAAAAATGAAGGCAGAGGCATATTCAATATCTTCTTCGGATAGATTTGGCAGGTCTTGTTCCCATCTTTTTTTACATTTTTCATAAGCGATATTAAGTATATCGTTTAGGAAGTATAAGTTGTTATTTGTATTAAATAGTATTCTTACTAGTTCTTTATTAGATATTACAACATTTAGTAGTTCTTTAGAGAATGTTGATACACTAGTTATATCTTTGTTTTGCGATGCTATTTTTAGCTCTTCTAAGAAGTCTTTTTGTATTTTATCTAGTAAGTCATATACATCAAGGTAATAACGATAGAATGTAGCTCTATTTATATCGGATATCCTACATATTTCACTTACTGTAATTTTTTTAATTTCTTTTTCTTCTAATAATGATAAGAATGTAGTTTTAATAATATTTTTAGTATATTTAGTTCTTCTATCCATTTTAATATCACCTTATTAAACATTTTATATATTATGTGTTTAGAAAATAGCATATTTCTTATTAATTGATTATTGATAGTAATATAAGTTGAATTATATAATACAATTGTAATTTATGCAACATATGTATAGTATATTGGAGTGATATTATGAATATATTTAATATGATGAAAAGAAAGAATAAAGATAAGTTTGAAAATTTATGGGATAAGTATTATGAAAAAGATAAAAGGAAGATAGAAGTACCTGATTGTTCTATTTATAGATATTTTGAAAATAATGTTTTTAAGCATGAATATGAGGTAGCTTTGAATTATTTTGGGAAAAAGTTTACTTATAAAGATTTATTAAATAGAATTGAAATATGTGCTAAAGCAATGAGAGCGAGTGGAGTAAGAAAAGGGGATGTAGTTACTATATTAATGCCTAATACGCCAGAAGCTGTAATTAGTTTTTATGCTGTTAATAAGATAGGTGCTATAGCTAATATGATACATCCTTTATCTAGTCAGGAAGAAATAAAAGATTCTATTATTAAGACTAAATCTGTACTTGCTATAGCTATTAATTTAGCTTATTCTAAGATTGTTTCTATTATAGATGATACAGATATATATAAGGTAGTAATTGTGTCTGCTAAGGATTCTATGCCATCTTTATTAGGGTTAGGTTATTTAGTAACACAAGAATTAAAAATGCATTTAGATAAATCTAATGAAAGTTTTATATATTGGGAAGAATTTTATAATAGAGGAATTAATTATAATCATAGTACAGAAGTTATTATGGATAGAGATAATGACGCTGTTTATTTGCATAGTGGTGGTACTACAGGTATTCCTAAGAATATAGTTTTAACAAATGGTAATATTAATGCTGTTATAGAGCAAGCTAAAATAGTATTTCCTAAGATAGGTATTGGCGATAATATTTTAGGTATTTTACCAATGTTTCATTGCTTTGGTTTAGTTGTTTGTACTGTTGCACCTTTGGTATTAGGAGCTACTATTGATTTAATACCTCAATTTGATGCTAAGAGGTTTGATAGGTTGCTTAGAAAATATAAACCAACTATTTTAATGGGCGTTCCTACACTTTATGAAGCATTAATTACTAACCCATATATGCTAAATGTTGATATGTCATCAGTTAAATATGTTATTTCTGGTGGAGATTCTTTATCACCAGAAAAGAATAAAAAAGTAAATGAGTTTTTAAAACAACATAATTGTAATGAACATATTTTGCAAGGCTATGGAATGACAGAAACAACTGGTCCAGCAGTTGTAGGAGTATTAGGCTCAGATAAGTTAGGTAGTGTAGGTATTCCTTTACCAGGGAATAAAGTTAAAATAATTGATGTAGATAGTAAGGAAGAGAAGAAAATAGGTGAGATAGGAGAAATATGTATTAGTGGACCTGTTGTTATGTCTAGATATTTAGATAATAAAGAAGAAACGAATAATTTAATTCATATATATGAAGATGGGCAAAGATGGGTGCATACTGGAGATCTAGGTTATATGGATGAGGATGGAGTATTATTTTTTGTTCAAAGATTAAAAAGAATGTTAATAGTTTCTGGATATAATGTTTATCCATCATATATTGAAGAAGTAATACTTAAGCATCCTAAAGTAGAAATATGTGGTGTAATAGGTATTCCACATCCTTATAAGGTACAAGTACCTAAAGCTTTTATAGTACCTAAAAAAGGTATAGAAGTTACTGGGGAATTATTAAACGAAATAAAAGAATATTGTAATAAGAATCTAGCTAAATACATGATACCTAAAGAATTTGTATTTAGAGATAGTTTACCTAAAACTATAATAGGTAAAGTTAATTATAGAGAATTAGAAAAAGAAGAACAAAAAAATTAATTTTGTTCTTCTTTTAGTTTGATTAGAATATTATATAAATCTATCCAGTTATCAGTTTGTAATCCATTATAATTAGAATTATTATTAAATAGGAT
>DEUO01000120.1:0-8901 GCA_002362595.1 Caryophanales bacterium UBA3260 | reverse complement strand
TTATTAAATAGGATTGCTTTTACATTATTTTCTTTAGCAGAATTTATTTGACTTATACTATCATCTATTAAGATATCTATATTGTTTTTTTTACAGAATAAACCTTTATTTCTTATATTAGTATATAATATATCAATTGGAATATTATTTTCTTTAAACCAATTATTTAATGTTAATTTTAGATTTTTATATTTTTCATCTGGTCTTGATGTTACAACACATGTTTTAAAACCTTGTTCTTTTAATTTATATAATATATTTGATGCGTTATCTTTAAATGTAGGAGTAAAAGATAGCTTTTCTCTATATAGATCCCAGAATATTTGAACATATTCATCACCAAAGTCATTTATAGTATTTGGTATTTCTTCTGTATATCCTTCTTTTGGATAAGTATTAACGTATTCTTTCCAATATATAATTTGGAGATTTCTTGTATTAGTTAGTGTATCATCAATATCTATTCCTAAAGTCATATAAACACCTCATTTTAATTATAACATAAAGTGTAAAGTATTATCTAATCATTATTTACTTTATTACAAATAAGATATATATTTATGGTAAGAATAGGTGGTTTATATGAAAAAATGGCTTTTACTTATTGTCTTGTTGATTTTACCAGTTTTTGCTCATGCTGCATCTTTAACAACTGGTATTAATGTTGATGGAATAGGAGATTTATCTTTAAGTAGAAATGTTTATAATTTGAAATTACATACATCTCTAGATTATGCAACAATAGCTGTTGCTACTGCTGATGGCGCTAATGTTACTATTACAACTGGAGATGGAACTGTTGTTAATAGTGATAAAGTACCAGTTGTTGAAGGTGCTAATACAATTCAAATAGCTGTTAGTAATGGAACGACTACAGAAAATTGGACAATTAATTTAACTATTGATAGAGAGATGGAAATAGATAGTGATAATCCATCAACAGGTATGTTTATCCCAACAATTTTAATAAGTGTAGTGATTTTAGTTGCGGGATTAATGTTTTATTACTCAAAAAGAAAAGAAATGAAAAAGATTTAGATACGAAAGTATCTTTTTTTTTGAATTATATGTTATAATGATGTGGTGAGGTGTTATTAATATGATGTATAAAAGTGAAGAGGAATTTTTAAAAGCTTATAATCCTGAAGAATTTGATAGACTAGCAGTTACTTCAGATATATTAATACTTAGTATAAGTGATGAGGTACAAGCTAATTATCGTAAATCTAATAAAAAATATATGAGTGTTCTTTTAGTTAAGAGAGATGATTATCCATATAAAGATAAATGGTGTTTACCTGGTGGATTTTTAGATGTTAAAGAAGACTTAGAAGATTGCCCTAAAAGAATACTTGAAAGAGAAACAGGATTACATGACATATATTTAGAACAATTATATACATTTGGTTCAGTTAATAGAGATCCTCGTATGAGAGTAGTATCTTCTTCATATATGGCTTTAATAGATAAAAATAGATTAACAGATAAATTAAAACCTAATGCATCATGGTTTAATATAAAATACTTTGAAGAAGCAGATAATGTATTAATATTATTAGATAATGGAGTAGAAAGTTTAAAATGTAAGATAAAGAAAGAATTAATAAATCGTACAACTGATAGATATAGATTTAGAATAGAAGAAAATGATTCTATTGCATTTGATCATCCATTAGTTATATGGTCTGGTATAGAAAGATTAAAGAATAAAATTAATTATACAGATGTAGTATTTAATATGATGCCTGAATTATTTGCTTTAGGAGATTTACAACAAGTATATGAAGTAATATTAAATAAGAAATTATTAGATCCAGCATTTAGAAGAATAATAGCAGATAAAGTAGAAAAAACAGATTATGTACAAACTGGTGCAGGACATAGACCTTCAGCTTTATTTAGATATAAAAGGAAAAAATAAACGTAAATTATATAAAAAAACTTTCTTTTGAAAGTTTTTTTAGTGGATTTCTTTACATACACCAGGTTCTGGTTCATAGAAACAATGGTTTTTATATCTACCAGCAATTGATTCTCCATACCATGATGATTTACAAGAAGAACCAGGCTGTGGTGCATAGAACCATAAAGCGTTGGTAGCTGGATGATAATATTCTCCAATAAGCACTCTTTTAGCTAAATTTTTTTCATTTGTTGTTGATTTTGATTGAAATAAAGGACTTTTAGTTCCAACAAATTGATTCGGTTGATAAATTGCTTCAGTTATTGTACGAATATTTTTAAAAGTAAGGCAGTTGGCTAAAGCACGATTTATAACAACATTACCAACCATTAACATACCTAGATTTCCTTCATTTAAAGCTTCTGCTCGCATTATTCTGGCTAGTAAATCTAATTCTTTAGTATTATATTTTATTATCATAAAATTCACCTATTATATAATATGTATTAGTTTATATTATTTTCATTATATATAGGTTTAATTATTATTTTTTTCTAGTAGTTTCTTCGTAATGGACTTGTCCAAATTCATCATAACTCATTGTATATGATGAGTTATATAAATGACTAATTGTAAGTATTGTATTTAATAATTTCATATTAGCTTGCATGTTTGATATCATCGTTAAAGTGAAATTTCCTTTTCTATCTCCATATGGTGAGATAGGATTTCCTCCCATTTTAGATAGTTCTAAGACAAATGATGATATATATTTTTTTCTTAGTAAATCACCAACTCCTGTTATTCTATCAGGATAGTTCATTGTTTTATATGGATCAAATTTGCCAGTTTTTTCTTCATATGTTTTACCAATAGATTTAGTATATTCAGTTGCTAGACGATTATTAATAAAGAAAGTAAAGTCACGTGTTGTTCCATCACGATGAGCTTTTTTAGTATCATCTTCAAATACTGGGTATAGATATAGAAGTCCACCTGTACCATGAACATTAAAGAATGCATAGTTTTCTTCTTTTTTATCTTGCTTTTCTAAGAAGTCTAGTAGTGCTTTATTCTCTGGCGCATATTCAAATGGTTCATCTAAACTTATACTTGGTGTTCCAACAGGACCAGGAATTGTTTTTGATAGATTATTATCTCTTAGATTCGCATATACTTCTCCTTCTTTTGCTCTTCTTTTCCTCATTTCATTATAATAAAATAAATTATTATCATTTAAATTAACACCTGAAGCATTAGAAAAGAAATTAGCTAGTGTTTCAATAGGAAATTGCCCTCTTTCATATAATTTAGTTAGAGCTTCTTTTAGTTTTTTATGTTTTTCGTCAATTTCTGGTATACAATTTAAACTTATTCCTTTAAATATACTATGATGATTTTTCTTTGCTGGAATAGAATTTTTACCTTTGAATTTTTCTTCCCATTTTGATTCTATTAATTCTTTTGTTTTATTTAAGTCGGTTCCAGTATATTCAGATAGAAAGACACTAAGATATTTTGGAGTTATCTCTCTTCTAGCACACGCTAACCAAAATATTTTTTTGATAACGTAAGGAGTTTGATGAGGTTTTAATTCTTCAGAAAAGGTATCAATTATGGAATTTATTGAGTTAACATTTATATCATCTTCACGATATAAAGACCAATACTTTTTACAGAATGCTTCTATTTCTTCATCATTCATATTTTTCATTACGGAATCTAGTGCATATGTTGTTGTAAAGTATCCTTCTGGATTTTGACAAGGTATAAAGTCAAGTGTAAACTTAGTAGGATCAAAATCTTTATATGCTCCATTAGCCAAAGCAATATTTTCCATTAATTGAGTTACGTAATCTGTACTAATTATTTCATTTCCATGAGCACATCCCATATATACAATATGCATAGGACCATTTCCGATAGAGTAGTGTTCAATATCAAAACCACAAGATGTTTTTCCAATAGGGGTATGAGTTGTTATAGGAAATTTATTTTGGGAGTTATTAAGTATGCTTTTTATTCTATTATTATATTTTTGATAATTAAGTATTTCATATCTTACGTTATATTCTGCCATTTATATCACCTCTTTTTCATATTATCATATTTTTAATAAAATAGTTATTTCTATCTATATTTATGTATATAAAAGTGTATGTTACATAATATATATATGGAAGAAAACAATTGACTTTTTTGCCTGTTTTAGGTATATTATTACTAGCTTACTTTTTTAGGGGTATAGTTCAATGGTAGAATAACGGTCTCCAAAACCGCTGATGTGGGTTCAACTCCTGCTACCCCTGCCATTTTGTAAATTACTAGGGTTTCCTAGTTTTTTTATTTTGTAAAACTATTTTAATATTATTTGAGGTTTAGTTATTAATACTATTCTATGATATAATTTGTGTAACTTAATTTTGGAGAGTGTGTTTATGAAAAAATATTTTATCTTTTTTTTATTTCTTTATTTCTTATTGTGGGATGTCAAAATAAGAATGATGCTAATGTAATGACAATAAAAGAAGGAACATTAACAAATGAAGGTGTAACAGTAATTATTAGTGATGATGATAATACTAATTTGTATGGTGAGTGGTTTAGAATAGATAAAAAAGTAAATGGCAAATGGAATGAATTAAAAGGTAATAGTAATGATTGGACTTTACAGGGATATGCAACTAATGAAAATAGTAAGTTAGAATTACAACAAAATTGGAAACATATTTATGGTAAGTTAGATACTGGAAAATATAGGTTAGTAAAAGAAGCAGGTACAAAGAAAAAAGGTCAGTATATTGAAGTGGAATTTTCGATTGAATAGTTTAATGTTTGAATATTGTTTTAAGATAATAATTTTTTCAATATCGAAATTTAACAGATAAATATTAGTAGTAAATAATCTAAAGTGTATAAAAGATGTTATACTAGTTATAGCGTGAAAAAAATATTAATAATAATTTAGTATATAAGGTGGTAATGGAATGAAAAAATATGACAAATATATTGATCCTGTTAAAATGGGACATTTTATATCTGAATGTAGGAAAGAAAAAAAGCTTACGCAAGAGTTTATAGCGAATGAATTTGGAATAACTAGTCAATCTGTTTCAAAATGGGAAAGCGGAAAAACTGCTCCCGATATAACTATATTGATTAAATTAAGTGAACTTCTTGGTGTTGAAGTACATGAGCTTTTATTAGGTGAAAAGGATATTTCTTCTAATAGTATTGATAAGAATTCTAAAATTAATAAAACATTAGAATCAGGTGTTAAATTTTACGAAAAAGAATCAAAAAAAAGATATTCAAAATATTTAATATTAGTTATGACTATTTTTATTATAATTTTGTTTGGCTTTTTTGGTATTTATTATGTTAATAATTATAATAAAATAAATATTTATCGTTTTTCTAATAATGAAGATTTAGTTTTGAATGGCAGAATAATTTTTAATCCAGAAAGAAAAACAATTTTAATAAACCATATATATTATAATGATATATATGCCGATACAGATTTAGAGATAAAAGCTAAAAAGGTGTTTGTAAAATTGGTAAATGGAGATAATACGATATTAAATTATGAATGTCCACAAAGTAATGAAAAAATCCAAAGTTTAAATGCCTTTTTGGAAAAAATATATATAGATAGTACTTCTTCATTATCAAAGGATGAATTTAAATTGATAAAAGATGATTTAGATCACTTAGAATTTGTAATTTCATATGTTGATTCTAAAGATAGTAATATTGAACTAAAATTTAGATTGGATTGTATAGAAGAATTTTCAAATAATTTATTATTTTATTAACTTGCCTTTTGGTTAATTTAATTAAACTTTTAGGCAAGTTGCTTTTTCCTTCCACTTGATATAATTATTAAAGGAAGGAGGAACAAGATGAAAAAAATATTTATATTAGTTTTATTAATTATTTGCCCATTATTAGTACGTGCTCAAAAATATGATGTTTCATATGATGAAGAAAATTATAGATTAGTATCAGTTAGTGAGAAATATTATAAGACAATATATAATTATAATAGTTTGACAAAATACAATTATTCTCAGGAAATTGTAGCATTACCTGTTACTATTGAGATATCCAAAGAAGAATATGATGCAGCGGATGAATCCAATGCTAGTCCTTTTGGTGTTGATGTAACAGGGCAGACAGAATACAAGAAGTTGACTAGTAGTATTTTAGAAAATTCTTCAAAGTATATGTATAAAGCAGTTCTTGATTGGAAAAAGATGCCAGTTGTGAGAAGTTATGATATTTTAGCTATTGGATTTAATCAAAATGTTAAAGCAACAAATATAATTTATAATACTCATTATTGTTTAAATAATGGATTTTGCTATGATAATAGTAATTATTATGTTAATAAATCTTCTTATGGTGTTGGTGTATCTTTTAAGTTACCAGAATCTAGTGATGTTAATGTACTAAAAAATACTTTAACTTTATATATGGATAAGAATGTAAGTGGAGCAACTATAAAAGTTCAAAGAGCTGTAGCAGATTATTCTCATGCTATTAAGTCAATATCATATAATTTGTCCCGTTCCTTTAGTGTAAATCTTAATGGAATATCTTTGAATAGTGATTCTTACTCATATTATGATGAAATAAGTCCAGTTACTGCTATTCTAAATTGTAAGTGGTGATATATAAAAACACAATTCTCTAAGATTAGAATGAATTGTGTTTTTATTGCCTAAAAGTTGAATTTTTAATTTGCCTTTTAGTTTATATACATTTTTATACTTTATTTATAAAATTAAGCTGTAATAATGTATTACTAGTGGGAGGTGTATTATGTTTAATAGATATTCGAAAAAAATGATTGCTGTTTTTGCACTTTTTATTTTATTTTTTATTTTAGCTTCTGAGGTTTTTGCTTCTTATGCTTTTACTCTTTATAACGAAGGTGATACTGTAATGGAATATTCCAGTTCTAAACTTGAAGGTAATGTATATGTTAGAGCTGATTATTCTCCTCAATACTATAATGGAGAGTTGGTTTTTTCTCTTCAGAAAAAAGGCCTTTTTGGTTATAGTAATGTTGGTAGCAGACAAAAAAAGTCAACGTATGGAAAGGTTACAGAAATAGCATATTGGCAATCAAATTCAAAAACAGAATATAGAGGTTTTCTAGAATTAGCAAAAGCTGATTCTCCTACTAAATGGTCATGTATGACTGGTCATCTTTCTGTAGGTCAAAATAATCATGCATAATAAAATATAACTGCTATATTATAATAATATTCTTTATGATATAGCAGTTATTTTTCTTAGTTTTTTTGTGTGATATAATAATAGAGAACGATAGGAGTATGTATAATGATAATGGAATTGAAAAATATTAATAAGACATATAAAAAGAAAAATGAAACAATAGAAGCTTTAAATAATATTAATTTATCATTTGAAAAAGGAAAACTATATGCAATAATGGGACATTCTGGTAGTGGTAAATCAACTTTAATAAGAATATTAGGTTTAATTGATGATTTTAATTCAGGTGAATACTTATTAAATGGTAAAAATATAAAAGGATTAAACGATTTAGAATTGTCAAAAATTAGAATGAAAGAGATTGGTTTTATTTTCCAGGATTTTTATTTAGATGAATATATGACTGCTAAAGATAATATTATTTTACCAATGCTAATAAATAAAGATATTGAAAAAGAGAATAGAGATAAAGTTGCTTTAGAACTTTTAGAAAAAATGAATCTTTTGGATAGGAAAAATCATTTACCAAAAGAATTATCTGGTGGAGAACAACAAAGAGTATGTATTGCAAGAGCACTTGCTAATAATCCTTCCATAATCTTAGCTGATGAACCAACTGGTGATTTAGATGAAGAAAATGAACGTATTATATTTGAGTATTTAAAAAAATTATCTAAAGATGGTAAATGCGTAATTGTAGTTTCACATAGTGAAGAGATAAAGAAATATGCAGATAAAGTAATTAATATAAAAAATGGAAAGTTGGTGTAATAATGGATTTTAAAGATCAGCTTTTTATTATAAAAAATAGATTATTTGAAAAAAGAAATATAATATTAATTATTGTATTATCTATTATATTTTTAATTCTTTTTACTTGTTTATCAGTTATTCAATTTAGTGTTGAAAATAAACTTGAGATTTTTAATTCTGAAGTAGGTAGAACTTATTTTATCTTTCCTGATAAAGAACAAATAGATGCAATTAAAAATATATCTTATGTTGAATTAGTGGTAAGTGATAAGTATTATTCAAGTAGCGGTGGTGAAATAAAAGAATTTGATAATGGTAATCAAAAAGGTGAAATAATTATAAAATCTCTTATTAAAGAAGATGATGTTAAAATAAAACATGGTAAAAATATTAGTAATAATTATGAAATGATTTGTTCAGATACTTTTTATCCTCATTATTATGATGATAGAATATATTCTTCTCTTTTTGTTCCTGGAAAAAAGATTATAAATAATGAAGTTAATATTGTATCAAAAAATGAAGATTTAAATAAAAAAAATATAAATTTAAAGATAGTTGGATCTTATAAAAATAAATTTATGGAAGAAGCTAATACATGTTATGTAAATATGGCAACTTATGATGAAATTGCTTCTAAATATTCTAGTTGGAGTGAAGCTTATGATGAAATGGGGAATCTAGTTGAACGCGTTTATAACGAATATACTTCTTACATTTTAAGAGTTGATAATAAGAAGAATATAAAGAAAGTTTTAACTTCTCTTGATGATATGGGTGTTGAGTATCAAAGTATATTTGAATTAGATGAAGGTTTTTTAAGTATCTTATATTTTATTCCCTCTTTTATAGGTATTATAATAATCTTACTTACTTTATCTATACTATATGGATTTATATCTAAGAAAATTAATAATAGAATGCATAATATAGGTATTTTAAAATCTATTGGTTATGATGAGAAAACTATAAAATTATTAAATATAAATGAAAATATT
>DEUO01000123.1:766-18611 GCA_002362595.1 Caryophanales bacterium UBA3260 | reverse complement strand
ATTAATTATATTAATAGTTTTTATATTATATACAAATTTTATGGTTGGACCTTCTATTACTAATATAGAAATAAATGAAAGCAAGAGATTTAATGATCAAGTTATATTTAATATAGAAATAGATAATTATTTTTGGAAATTAGATAAATCAACATGGTGTTTAGTAAGTGAAGAGAATGTGTTACCAGATAAGAATGATTCTGAATGGGTTAAAGCTTATAATAATTATTGTTCATTAACTTTAAAGAGTGGAGATTATTATGTATTTGTTAAAGATAAATATGGCAATATTACTAGTACTGATTCTAAAAGAATACAAATAGATAAAGTTATAGATGTTAAAACTAATAAAAATGAAATATATATGTGGATAGGTAGAGAAGAAAAAATTAATTATGAAATAGTAGCTTTGGGTAATGTTAATAAAGATGTTACTTTTGAGTCTTTAGATAGTAGTATAGCAACTGTTAGTGGAGATGGAACTATTAGAGCTGTTGGATATGGTACAACAGAAGTAAGGGTTGTTAGTAGTACTGGTAAGTATGGTACTGTTAAAGTAATAGTTAGTAATCTTATTACGAAACCTAAGATAGATTTTAATAAAAGTTATATTGGATGTAAGCAATTTAGTGAAGATGAGGCTCAGCTAATAGATAATATATTATTTGATAGAATTGATGAAGCAGGATACCAAACTAGGGCAGGAGTTGTAGCAGCAGCTAGATTTTTAGCTTTAGAATTTGCTTATAGAATTCATTACTTTGCAGAAAATGGAAGACTTAATAATTATCCACCTTATCATAAAGTAGATGGTGAAGGCAGATATTATCATAGAGGTCTTTATTTAGCAGATAGTAAAACAAAAGATATTAAGTATTATTTTCAAGGGCCTACCCCTTGGGGATGTAATTTAAAGACGTTTACAGAGCTACCTGAGTATATTCAAGGGAATTATTATCCAAATGGATTAGATTGTTCTGGTTTTGTAACGTGGACTTTAATAAATGGAGGATTTGATGTTGGAGATATAGGAGCTGGAGAAAATGCTGAGCATTATGATTTAGATGATTTAGGTGAAAAGGTAAGAATAAGTAATGAATTAATGAATTCAGGAAGAGTTAAAGTAGGAGATTTAATTGGCTGGAATGGACATATGGCATTACTTGTTGGGTGGGATGAGAATAATTATTATATAGCTGAGTCTCTTAATACTACGGCTGGTGTTGTTATTACAACTGTTGCTAGAAATAGATTAGTAGGTAGTTCTTATAAATATATTATTTTAATGGATAGTGTATATAAGAATGATGGTAATTTAACTAATATGTGGTAATTAAAAAAGTTATAAGGTGATTCTTATAACTTTTTTTATGTTGATAAATATATAGTTATTAACAGTTTACTCATTGTTTTTTTCTTTATGTTTTTCTACTAGTTTTTTTACCTTTATAAAATAATGATTAATCCCTGATTTACCAATTTGACGACCAGTTTCAGTAGAAATGATATTAGCTAATTCAGATAGAGATGTTTCTGGATATAATTCACGATATTTTATTGTTTCTTGAACATTTTCATCAAGAAGACCAATTAAATCATGTTCATGAAGATATTTTATATCTTCTAATTGTTTCATTCCAGTTTTTAATATTTTCTCTTGATTAGCTATTTCGCAATTATTTAAACGATTAACCATGTTTTTATGATCACGATATATACGTACATCTTCAAAATAGAAGAAAGAATTTGCAGCTCCTAATAAACGAATTAAGTCACTTATCATTTCAGCACTTTTAATATATGTCATATAATGATTATTTCTTTTTATTACTTTAGCTAGGATATTATATTGTTTTAATAACCCTGATATGAATATTCCTTCTTTTTTTAAAGATGTAGTAAATTCTAAGTGATATCCAGATGCATTAGGATCATTTATACTACCAGTTGCTAAGAATGCTCCTCTAAGGAATGATATTACTTCTTCTGTTGAACTTAAGAAGTATTCTTCTGGTAGAGTACGATGATTATTTTTATATATATTTAAAGTTTCAAGAATATCTGATACTTTTTCTGTTATTTCTAATATATATATTTGTTTTACACGAAATCTTTTTTGAATACGAATAATTATTTTTATATTTATTCCAAAATTTCTTTTTATATTTTTATACATTCTTCTTGCTACTGAGGCATTTTCCATAACTAGAGTTATAGAGTCTTTTTTTATTTGACCAGCAAAGCGTATAAAAGAAGATAGTTCTACTAATGATTCTATCTTACCTATTTCATTTCTAGTTATTTCTTCTTTTAGTCTAGTAGTGAATGTCATTTTATTCTCCTTCTATTAAGTAAGAGAAGATTAGATATGCTGTTTTTAAAGAGTTATGTCTAACGTAACCGTCTTCTACTTTAAATAGTTTATCAGCAAATATTGATACTCCCATTTTTTCTAGTGTTTCTTCATCTATTTCAACAGGATCCTTTCCTTCCGATTTAGCTAGTAAAGACATGTTTTGAGGTATTGGAGAAGTGTTTGCTATAACAGCATTTATTGTTCCTTTACCGATATGATTTTCAATAAATTTAATATGATCACTTACTTTAAAATTATCTGTCTCTCCTGGTTGAGTCAACATATTGCATATATACATTTTTTTAGCTTTTGATTCACGAATAGCTTCTTGTATTTCTGGTACTATTATATTTGGCATTATACTTGTTAGTAATGAACCAGAACTGAATACTATTAAATCGGCTTTTTTTATTTCTTCTAGTACTTTAGGTGTTACTTTAATTGGTTTGCTATATTTTAAATCTACTACTTTTCTTTTTGATTCAGTTATTTGAGCTTCACCAATTATTTCATATCCTTCTTTAGTTATTCCAATTAAATCAACATTATCTTCTGTTAAAGGTAGTATTTTGCCTTTTACATCAAGTAAGTCACATAGGATTGGTAAAGAGTGAGCAAAGTCTCCCTTCATTTCAAGAAGAGCTGTCATTATTAAGTTTTTTATAGAATGGTTACCAATACTACTATTATTATCAAAGCGATAGTTGAATAAGTCTTTTACTCCTTTTGATTCTGTAGACATTGCCATTAATACTTTTGTTATATCTCCAACTGCTGGAATAGCAAATTCTTCTCTTAAGCGGCCTGTACTTGCTCCGTTATCAGAAACACTTACTACTGCTGTTATATCTATTGGGAATTCGATTAATCCTTTTAGTAATTGGGATAATCCACTTCCTCCACCAAATATTACTATTTTTTTCATTTAGTTCATCTCCATTTAGAATTATGATAGCACAGCTGTAATATGAAGTGTATATTTTTTAGGTATTCTTTACAAAGCTTTGCACAAATATAGTAACAACTGGAGTTTACTCACATAAAAAATGACTTATTGGTAATACAAAAGTCATTTTATAGAATACTACTTATTTTCTTTTTACTATTTAATACTTAACAACTATATTGATATATATACTATTTATTATTTTTACCATTGAATTCCTGTAAGCGTTGCTTGAGATGTTGAAATGTTGTCATATTTGTCTTCGAAATTAGCACCTACTCCAATAATATAGCTAACAGAAAAACTACAAATAAGATTATTGTCCCAGCTTTTTCCATGTCTATAATTGCCATATGCATTTAAGACATTAATTGGATCTGTTGTATTCTTTTCTACTTCGAAGTACATTCTAACAAGAAATCCTCGTGCTGCTCCAAAAGAAGGATTAGGCCATTTAAATGATACCCCATACCCTGTAGGAGACAACTCCCAAGTTCCTGTTGTAGTAGCGTTTGAATCACTAGTATTATCATATGTAAAATATGCAGTTAACCTTTTAGTAGAGGATATTCCGTATACTTTATTGTCAAACCCTATGCCTATTATGTCTCTTTGTTGCCAAGTTGGAAGCTTTTTCCATCTTACAGTATTTACATATCTATATCTATTATTTACTTTAATAATAGAAGCAGTCATTTCTTTATATTCTGTATTAACTGGATTTTCTTCAAGACCTAAAGTCATTACTTGATTATCAATATCTTCATATTCTTCTTTAGTTATTTCATATGAATTCGAAATACTTAAATCAGAATTAAAATAATTGATGCTGGTTGTTGTATCTTGTGCAGTTGGAATATATGTTTCTGTTTTATAATATTTTGTAACAGAAGATACAACTTTTCCTTCCAAATTTTTATTTTCGTCAAACTCGTCTTGAAACATATCTCTTATTTCATCTTCTTTATATCCTAAATTTTTTAAATTTGTAATTTGAATATGAGTCATTTCTACACCATTATTGTTGGTATAAATATCATCTGCTGAAAATTGCAATGCACTTACATTATTTATTACAGAAAATATAATAATAGTTACTATTTTTAATAAATATCTTTTTTTCATAACTGTTGAACCTCTTTCTTAAAACTTTGTATAAATTAATAATTGCAAATATTAATAATATATTTTATTTGTACTCACCTGTCCTTTCCCTCTTTGCCTGCTTTCGCATATTTGAATTTTAGTATGCCTTATAAAATGTAATAATTTCAATTTAAAAAAAGGCAAATCAAAATAATTATTCCAATAAATAGCCAAAGAGCTCCCCATACTCTTATAAATATTTTAAAATAACGGCTATGTTTTAACTTATATGGTAGTGGGGGAATTTTTAAATTAGTAAAAAAAATAGGGTTTACTAACATTAAAAATGCAATTACCATAAGTATAAATATGAATAAAATTTTTCCCAAAAAACCACACTTTCTTTTTTATCTATTTATATTATATATTGTAACATTAAATAAAATCTTTTTAAACCAAAACTTATTTATTTATATAAATCATAATTATTAGGGATTCTTCTTTCTTATGTTTATTATCTATACTTTTTAGGTATTTTTTACAAAGCTTTGCATAAAAAAAGAGGTTTATTAACCTCTTGTTGTAAATCTAGTACCAGCTTTATTTGGAATACCTGTTATTGCTTGAACGCTTGTAGCATTAGTACGACTTGCATATGTGTTCCACGATTTGTAACCATATGCTCCTCCGCCTAAGTAGTAGCCGTAAGCTATTGCATAATGAAGATGGGCTCCTGTTGTACATTTATCGTACCACCATGTGGATGAATCGCCACCTACTGTACCTATAACGGTACCTTTTCTAACACTTTGACCATTTTTTACATAGACATCTGTTAGATGAGCAAATTCGACCGTGTATGCTTGACCGGCAACATTTGAATGCATATATATTATATTCCCACCACAACTGGAACGATATTTAACGTAGGCAATGGTTCCATTAGCTGGTGCATATACGTTTGTACCAGGACGATTTCCTCCAATATCCATACCTTTATGACCATTGTTACCCCAGGCTTGAGTTACGCGGCCTGAATTTAACGGTCTTGAAAATGCTCCTGATGGAAGAATTCCACTATTACCACGATTGTAATAACAATCATCTAGTGAATCATTATCTTTACAACCTGCTGCTGTAAAATCTTTTATTTGAGATTCTAAAGCTTTTATATTACTATCATAATCCATACCAATTGAAGCTCTTGAATCAATGAATGCTTCTAGTTCATCAACTTTCTTTTCATATTCAGTTATTGAATTTTCTAATGTTACATTATCTTGTGCTAATTGATCTTTAAGTTTTTCATTTTTCTTAATAAGATTATTTAAATCTTCAAGTTCTTCCTGTGTATGATTAATGATTTGTTCAACTACAGCTTCTCTTTCAACTAATTCATTAAGTGTTGATGAAGTAAAGATATAATCGATATATATTTCTGCTTGATTTTGTTTAGTTAATTGAAGCGTACTGATTACTGATTCCATTTCTCTATTTTTTATTTTTATTTCTTCTTGGCTTTCAGCTATATCTACTTTAGCTTTTTCTACTTTATTTTCATTTGATGCTATTGTATTGTTAGCATTTACTATAGCGTTTCTTTTCTGATCTATTTCATCCATTGTCTTTTTGGTTAGACGATTATTCTCTTCTCTTTTTGTTTTAAATTCCTCTAATTCATCTTTAAATTGTTTTAAAGTTTGTTTATTTTTAGCAGCCTCCACGGTTGTTAAAGGAGTTAATGATACAAATAGAAGAGATATTATAAGTATTATATTAATAAATTTTTTCATCATATTTTTAAATACTTCCTTACTGTTAAGTAACTGCCTATCATACCAACTATAGAACCTATTACTAGGATGGCTACTGATATATATAGAGTAAATGGAACTGGATCTAGCATTTTTAAGAAGTTAGCAAATAGGTATCCTTCTAATTTATCGAAAGCAAAGATGTAACCCCATATTGTTACTATTATAGGAATTATGGAACCAATTATACCTAAGAATAAACCTTCTATTACAAATGGTAATTTGATTACTAGGTTACTTGTTCCTACTAAACGAATTATTTCTATTTCACTTTTACGAGCAAATATTGTTAGTTTTATAGTATTACATATTAGGACGATACTTACGATAATTAATCCAATTATTATTACTAAAGTTACTTTTTTTATTGCATCAAAGATAGGTATCATTTTTTCAAGTACTGTTTCATTATAATGAACATCTGTTACTTTATCTATTTTGGAGATAGCTTCTGCTGTTTCTTTTAATTTAGTTATATCTTTTACTGATACAACAAATTCTGATTTTAGAATATTATCATCTTTTTCCCATTTATTCATTATGATATATAAAGCATTGTTTTTATCTACTGAAGATAGTGTTTCTTCTTTTATTGTTTCTTTAGATTTGTATAATAGTTCATCACTTTTTATATTTTTTATTTCTAATAAACGACTTTTTATTGTAGTTATTTCTTCTTCTGTAGCATCTTTATCAACAAATGTAATGATTGTTAATGTATTTTCTAGATTATCAGTAAAGTTATTTACGGTAGCTGAAAAAATCATTGCTAGTGAGACGATAATTAGTGTTACTGTTGTACACATAATTGAAGCAATACTAAGATTAATGTTACGGAAGATACTTTTAAAAGCTTTTGATACACTTCTTATAAATATTCTAATCGCTTTCATCGGCAGTATATCCTCCTCCCATTGTGTCGTGAGTTAAAACGCCACTTACTAATGTTATTACTCTTTTTTTCATTGAATTAACTATTTCTTTGTCATGAGTAACCATTATAACTGTTGTACCCATTTCTTTATTTATGTTATTAATAACTTTTACTATTTCTTTTGATGTTTTAGGATCTAGATTTCCTGTTGGTTCATCGCATATTAATAGTTTTGGTTCATTAACTATTGCACGTGCAATACATACTCTTTGTTGTTCTCCACCAGATAGTTCATTAGGAAAACATCTTATTTTTTCCTTTAAACCAACGCGTTCTATTGCTTTTAGGGCTTTTGTTTTTATAAGGCTATTTTTCATTCCTAAATTTTCTAAGCCAAAAGCAACGTTTTCATAAACTGTTAGTTTGGGAAGAAGTTTGAAGTCTTGGAAAACTATCCCTAATTTTCTTCTTAGTTTATATACACGGCTGTTATATAGTTTAGCAACATTTATTCCTCCTACTATTACTTCGCCTTTAGTAGGTTTTTCTTCTCTATATAATAATTTTGCAAGTGTTGATTTTCCACAGCCAGATGCACCAGTTACAAAGACAAAATCACCCTTGTCAATTGATAAGGTTAAATCAGCTATGGCTGTAACACCATTTTTATATACTTTATAACAATTTTTTATTTCTATAAATTTCATTTTCACCCTCCTTATAATAAACATTATATCAAAAATCAAGAAATTAAAAAACCCTTTTAAATAAAAGGGAATTTTGCTTTACGCTTGCCGCCGTAAACTTCATAGCAGTCACTTATTATGAAGAAAGCTGCTGGATCTATCTTAGCTACAATATTTTTAAATAAATAGTAATCTTTAGTTGATATAACACACATAATTAATTCAGTCCTTTTACCATTAAAATCTTCTGCTTTTATAATAGTATAAGCACTTTGTAATTCTTCGATAAAGTCTTTTATTCGTTCTGGTTTCTCAGTATGAATATAGAACATTTTACTATCTGATATACCTAACATTATTTTATCTACTAATATGCCATTTATTATTATAACAATAATACTATATATAGCTTTATTTATACCAAATATTAAACCGCCAGATAGTATTATAATAAAACTAACTATTAGTGAAGCTGTTCCTGTTGACATTTTAAAATATTTATTAAGTATTTTAATAATTATGTCACATCCACCAGTTGAATAACCTGTTTTATATATAAATCCATCACCAGTACCTAGTAATAAACCAGCTATTAGTGCTACTAGAATATAATTATCTAGGGTTAAATATGGGAGGATTGCTTGACATAGTGGTTCTGTAATGGAAATAAATGCTGGATACAATAAAGAACCAATAATTGTCATTCCTGTTGAACGATTTCCTAGAAAGATAAAACTTGCAATTAGAAATAGAATATTTAAAATTAATACAAAAGCAGCTGGATCAATCCCAGTATATTCATTAAATATAATAGCTATACCACTTACTCCACCTATGACAAAATCATTTGGTAACAAAAATAAATTATAGTTAATTGCTAAGATGAATACACTAAAAGCCATAACGAGTAAACGAGACCAAAAATCTTTAGAACATATTTCATTTGTAATAGATTTATAATCAATTTTCATACTATTCACCTACTTTAAATTATACTATATTTATTTATCTTTGCATATATTTAAAGAGAGGTGAAGATTAAAATGAATGGTAAGTATTATCAAAATCCTACTTTTCCAACAATAGATAATAGTAGTAATGAATATCCTTATGAACAAGGATATCAAGCTGGGCAATTATCCGATATGCCGATGCAACAAAGTTATATTGAAAATATTTTAAGACATAATAAGGGAAAGAAAGTTAAAGCATATGTTAGTTTTCCAGATGCTAATGAATGGAAAGATAAGGTATTTGATGGAACTATTGAGCAAGCTGGAAGAGATCATTTAATAATTAGAGATCCTAAAAATGGACATTGGTATTTAATACTTTTAATTTATTTAGACTATGTAGAATTTGATGAAAAAATTGATTATACAGAAAAAGGATATATAGTTGGTTAAGAGATTTAATGAAAAAGAACATTTCAATAATAATATTTGAAATGTTCTTTTTCGATACCTAAAGTAGTTTTAGGACCATGTCCTGGATATATAATTATATCGTTATCATATTTTTTAAATAATTCTAAACTATTTATCATATCTGTATTAGAGCCACCTAAATCAGTTCTACCTATTCCATTATTAAATATAAAATCGCCACAAAACATTATTTTTTCTTTTTTAAAATAAAATGTTTTAGAATCAAATGTGTGACCTGGTGTTTCAATTATTTCATAATTAAATTTACCATATTTTTCTTTATTTATTTCTATATCATAAGTACTTACTACGTCTTCAAGAGCACCAATATGATCTTGATGAAAATGAGTTACTAAGCATCCTATTACTTTTTTATCCTTAATATGTTCTTTTAGCTTTTTGAAGTTATCTCCAGGATCAATAATAAGACATTCATTATCAATTGTTAATATATAACAATTTGTATCTAATGGACCGACAAGAACTTTTTCTATTTCCATATATTTATCACCTATTTACATTTTATTATAAATAATTTATTTTGTAAATTTAATAATATGCTATAATTTAAGTAGAATCGAGGTTTTAATATGCCATTATTATATAGTTTTTTATTTATAGTTATTTTATTTGGAGCTTTAGGTATACTATATGTATATCAATATAATAAATTACAGCACTCTAAGACGAAGATAGATCATGCTGAGCATTTAATTGATGAAGCTTTAAGAGATAGATATGATTTATTGGTACGCGCTGATACTTTAATTAAAACAGAATTAAAACATGAAAAAACATATTTTAAAGGTTTAGATAAAGTAAAGGATGAAAATATTAGTAATTTTGATTTAGATAGAAAGTTAACTGAGTATTTAAATTTATTACAGCAGATTAAATTAGATTATCCTGATTTAGCTACTAATAAAGGTTTTAAGGAAATTCAAAGTGAAACTAAGAAATTAAATGAAAAGTTACAAGCCGCTAAGTCATATTATAATAAATATACTAGCGAATTAAATGATTTAATTAGATCTTTTCCTTCTAATATTGTTGCTAGAATGCATGGAATATCTGTAAAGCCTTTCTTTGATGGAAAGAATATGGAAGATGAAATTATAGATGATTTTAAATTATAAAAGTCAAAAAGTTCTACAATGTAGAGCTTTTTATTTTGTATTAATATTCCAATCTATTTCTTTTAAGCCGTTTTCTAGAAGGAATTTATTTGTTTTAGAAAATGGTTTACTGCCAAAGAAACCACTATTAGCTGAGAATGGGGATGGATGAGGAGATGTTAGTATTAAATGCTTAGGATTAGTTATATATTTAGCTTTTTCTTTAGCAAAGTTACCCCATAAAATAAATACTATAGGTTCTTCTTTTTGATTTAATACTTTTATTATATAATCTGTTAAGAGTTCCCATCCTAGTTTACGATGAGAAGCAGGTTTATCTTTTTCAACTGTAAGAACTGCATTTAGCATTAACACCCCTTCTTTACCCCATTTTGTTAAATCTCCAGTTTGTGCTATAGGTATATTTAAATCATTATATAATTCTTTATAAATGTTTTGTAAAGATGGTGGTATTTTTATTCCTTCTTGAACAGAGAAGGATAAGCCGTGTGCTTCTCCTTCTCCATGATAAGGATCTTGACCTACTATTACTACTTTAGTATTACTGTATGAAGTTAGTTTTAAAGCATTAAAGATATAGTCCTTTGGTGGATATATAGTTTTAGTATTATATTCATTTTCAACTATACTATAAAACTTTTTAAAGCCTTCGCTTTGCCAAATAATTTTTAATTTATCATCCCAGTCATTTCCTATCATATAAATCACTCCTTATTTAATTTATCATAAATATATATATTTGTTAATAATGAAGTTTGGTTTCTTTAGATTCATCGGGAACTAAATCAGGGAATAATCTTTTTAAGCAATCGCCTAAACCATTGATTCTCATAAGTTTTGTTAGGCGGTATTCTGTTTTACCATAACCATCTCGTTGACGCAAGAAGAAATCACTATCATTTAAACGTTCAGTAAGCATTCGCAAACTTAATTCACTAATATATTCAGGATTTAATGATAACATTTCAACAAGTTTTGATGCATATAAATAAGTATTAGCTACATACATATTTGGATTAACTACTTTCGGATTATCATGAAGATATAACCATATCTTTTCAACACCAGATATTTGCATTATAATAAACCTCCTTTTTAATGAGGTTTATTATAGCAAAAAATAACAAGTAATTCTAGTTAAGAATTACTTGTGGTATGTTTCATTATTTAAGATTTTAAAAGAACGATATATTTGTTCTAATAGAATACCTCTAGCTAAACCATGAGGAAATGTCATTTTAGAAAAAGATAGACGGAAGTTAGCATTAGACTTTAATTCTTCATGTAAACCATAACTACTTCCTATTAAGAAAGTAATAGTTGGATAGTTTATAAATACGTTATCTATCTTAGTAGCTAATTCAACTGAATTTAGTTCTTTTCCTTCAATATCTAAAGCTATTATATATTCATCTTTTTTTATATATTTTTCTATATTATTCTTTTCAATAGTTAAATCATTTTCATCTTTTAATTCTATTATTTCTATCTTATGATATCTTGATATTCTTTTTTTATAATCTTCGATTAAATCAGTTAAATACTTTTCTTTTATTTTTCCTAAGCAAATTATTTTTATCATAATTCTATTAATTCACTTCTTTCATTTTGTCGAGCACAACTAATATTACTGAAATCTATTTCATATTCAGAAAATACTTGTTTAATAGTAGATAATGCTTTTTCTTCTGTATTATTTTTTTGTGATAGGTGCATTAACATTATTAGCTTAGTATTTGGGCCGATTAGTTTAGCTAGATAGACAGAGCTATCTTTGTTTGATAAGTGGCCATAAGGTCCTAATACACGATCTTTTAACCATTTAGGATATGGGCCATGAAGAAGCATTTCAACGTCATGATTGCTTTCAAATAGATATATATCTATATTAGATAATTTTGAAAAATACTTAGTATTTATAAATCCTGTATCAGTAAGATATACTATTTTTTTATTATCACTAGTTATTATAAATGCACGAGAATCTGTTGTATCATGAGAAGTCTTTATAATATCGATTTCTGTGTCATCTAATATAACTTTATCATTATATAGGATGATGTTATCATAGTTTTTTAAGTCTTCTAATTCGGAGTACATAATTGGGCTTAAACAAATAGTGGGATGATACTTCTTTATTAAGTTTTTTAATGCCTTTATATGGTCATTATGAACGTGAGAAATAAAGACATAATCAACATCTGCTAAAGCAACAGAAAGCTCAGAAAGCTTTTCTTTGATATATTTAACAGTCGTTCCTAAGTCTAGAAGAATTTTATGGTTTTCTGTTTCAATATATGTTACATTTCCTTCTGAGCCACTTGCTAAATTACATATTTTTACCATAAGCGTCTTGGGTTAATACTTTTACCACCATTATATGGTAGCCCTGTAAATACTCCGAAATGTAAGTGTGGTCCTGTTGCAAAGCCTGTATCTCCCATCGCTGCAATTCTTTGGCCGCGTACTACTGTATCACCTGCTTTAACGTATACTTTAGAGCAGTGAGCATATATAGTATAGTAGCCATTTGGATGTTCTATAACAACATTAAGTCCAGATAGGTTTCCAACTATTCCACCCCATCTTGCCTGATAAACCTTTCCACCTAATGCAGCATATATAGGTGAACCTCTACCTGTTCCTGAAATGTCTAAACCATCATGTAATGTACCCCAACGATAGCCATATTCAGAAGTAATAACATAAGGTGAGTTAGTTGGCCACGCCCATGTTGTTCCTGTATCAATATGAACTGTTGGCGGTAGTGAATAATTGTATCTCTTAGTTCCTTTAACTGTAATTTTATTTTGAGCCGGTCTTATAACTTCTGATTTAATAAATGCTGCACCTTGGTTTTGCTCTCCATTTGTAAATTGAACACGTGATGTTACACGATTTATACCATTAATACCTTGTTGTTTAACACTACTATAATCAACATATTGATTAGGATCGGATTCAATTGTTTCGTTAAATTGCTCTTCTACATCACTAACTACTAATTCTTCATATACTAAAGATAGAATTGGATTGATTAATGATACGTTAACTGTGTCTCCTATAGCAAGTAAAGTATCTTCTGAATCTATATTATCATTAGCGATTAAGAATTCTTCAACATTAAGTTGATGATCATTAGCTATTTTTTCAATTGTATCGCCTTGAACAACTACATAATCTATTTTATTTTCATTTTCACCAAATAATAAATATTTAGTTAAATCTTGAACATTTGTATAAATTGTTTCATCAACACTTATATATGATTCTTTAATAGATATATTATCTTTAAAATACATATTTTCTATTGTATAACCTGTTTCTGTTATTTCTGGTTGAGTATTATTTTTATATTGTTCATATCTTGTCTTACCTATGAATGTTTCTACTACATTATTAATAGCATCTTTAAATACTTGATCATCTAGAACATATATGTATATAGGAACTGCTCCTTCTACATCTGGTTTAATAGTTATTGTATATCCTTTTATAGTAAAAGTTTTTTCATCTTTTATAGAATTATATACTTCTTCAATAGATATTAAGTCATCTTTATAAGTATTTTTTTCTACTATTTTAAATCCTTTTGGTGGATATACTTGATTTACTTTATATGTTTCTTTTATTTCAGTTTGTTCCGTATTTATGAGTTCATATAAATCATCTTTAGAATCTATTAATCCTATTTTATTGCCATCTAAGTATACTTGATATACTGACGTTGGAATTGAATATGATTCTGACGATATAAAATTTAGTGTTAATAATATCGTTATTAATATCGTTAATAATGTACATAGTATTATTCCTTTTTTATTCATTATTTTCCTCCTTATCTGAAGCGAGGTAATTTCTAAAATTACTCATATTAAGCTCAAATAGTAATGAGAATTTTCCAGTTGATCCTTTACGATGCTTGGCAATGATAATATCAGCAACGACATTTTTTTGGGAATCAAGTTGTTCTTTTGCTTTATAATAATCGTTACGATTTATGAATAAGACCATATCAGCATCTTGTTCTATAGAACCTGATTCACGTAAGTCTGCTAACATTGGTTGATTATTTTCTCGTTTTTCAGCACTACGTGATAATTGAGCTAATGCTATTACGGGAACTTTTAATTCCATTGCCATCGTCTTTAATGAACGAGAAATATCTGATACTTCTTGTTGACGAGATTCAGGTCTTTTTCCACCGCTTGTAACTAATTGCAAGTAATCGATTATTACTAAACCTAAACCTTCTTCTTTATTGGCAAGATTACGACATTTAGCTTTTATTTCAGATGCAGTAATTCCGGCATCGTCTACTATTTGAATATTTGTTTCTGACAATTGGCTATTAGCTTCATTTATTCTTTTCCAATCTTCATGATTAAGTTTTCCTGTTTGGATTTTATATGAGTCAACTTGTCCAACTGCTGAGCGCATTCTATTTACTAATTGTTCTGCTGGCATTTCTAGGTTGAAGATTGCAATTGCTTTTTTAGTATGTTGAGCAGCATTTGTAGCGATGTTTAATGCAAAAGCTGTTTTACCCATACCAGGACGGGCTGCAATGATAATCATTTCGCCTGGATGTAATCCTGCTGTTGCTTTATCTAAGTCAAGAAAACCTGTTGGTAATCCAGTAAGATCTGATCCATTATTAGCTAATTTTTCAAGATTCTCTTGAGCTAATGCTATAGCATCCTTTATATGAATGAAATCACTTGTTTGCCTTTCTTTTACGACATTTAATATTTTCTTTTCTGATTCATCAAGCAGATGAGTTATTTCATCATCTTCTTCATATGCATTTGTAATAATATCTGTAGCCGTTTCAATTAAGTTACGCATTACGGCTTTATCTTTTACTATTTTTATATAATAATCAAGATTAGCTGCGGTTGCTACACTATCTATTACTTCGCTTATATACTCTATTCCACCAATAGACATTAAATTCTTTTTACGATCTAAACATTCTTTTACAGTTGTAATATCTACTGGTATTTTCTCTTCATAACACGTTTTAATAGCTTCAAATAATTTTCTATTAGCATCGCTATAGAACATTTCAGGGTATAATTCTTCGCATATTTTAGTAAGAGCATTTTTATTTAGAAACGCAACTCCTAAGACACTCATTTCTGCTTCAATGTTTTGAGGCATTTGTCTTGCTGGCATAATTTCACCTACTTTTTAAGGGTTACTTTAACTTCTCCCTGTACTTTTTTATGTAATTCTATTTTAACATTATGAGTACCCAAAGTATCTATTGGATAATCAATACATATTTTCTTTTTATCTATTTCTATTCCTTGGCGTTTTAATTCTTCACATATTTGTTTAGAAGAAACATTACCAAAAACTTTATCTTGTTCACCTGTTTTTACCTTAACAACAACTTCTATTGTTTTTAACTTTTCAGCTAATTTTTTCATTTCTTCAATATTAGCTTCTTCTTGTTGTTTTCTTTTATCAAGTTCTTTTTCTAATAACTTTTTACTTGATGTTGATGCAGGAATAGCTAAGCCATTTTTTATTAGGAAATTTCTTGCATAGCCATCACTAACATCGATAATCTGATCTTTCTTTCCTTGTTTTTTAACATCTTGAAGTAATATAACTTTCATATTATTCCTCCTTTTTAAATGTTCGTTTATAATTATACCAAATGTTGCAATATTTATAAAGTATTTTAGATTTTTAATAGACATAATGTTTATTATTTTTTCATATTATTTAAGGAAATATACATAAAATTATAGAGGTAGAATGTAATTACGTGATATAATTTGTATAGATATTAATTTGGAGGGTTAATTATGGAAATAGATATAAAAAAATATAAACATATATATATGAGTGGCATTGGTGGAATAAGTATGAGTGGTATTGCAGAAATACTTAAGTCATGGGGATATGATGTTAGTGGTTCTGACAGTAATAAATCTAATCAAACAGATTGGTTAGAATCTAAAGGTATTAGAGTTAATATTGGTCAGGTAGCAGAAAATATAACGAATATATATGATTTGTTTGTTTATTCAGCAGCAATAAAAAGTGATAATCCAGAGATGGTTAAAGCTAAAGAATTAGGAATACCGACTATAGAACGCGGAGAATTTCTAGGTGAAATAACTAAATTATTTAAGGATACAATTGGAATTGCTGGTACTCATGGTAAAACTAGTACTACGAGTATGGTGGCTGGGGCTTTTTTGGAAGCAAATTTAGATCCTTCTATTCAGGTGGGTGCTGTTCTTAGAATTTTAGATGGCAATTATCGTGTTGGTAATAGCGATTATTTTATTATAGAAGCATGCGAGTATTGCGATAGCTTTTTAAACTTTCATCAAAGAAGTGCAATAGTATTAAATATAGATAATGATCATTTAGATTATTTCAAAAATATAGATAATATATGTAAAAGTTTTCAAAAATATGTTTCATTATTGCCTGGAGATGGATACTTAGTTTTAAATCGTGATGATGAGAAATGCTATGAATTAAGAAATTATACTAAAGCTAAAGTTATTAGTGTGGGTAGTAATGATAATGCAGATTGGTATTATAAAGATGTAGTATTTAATGAGGAAGGATTTGCAACATATGACGCATATAAAAACGGTGAAAATAAAGGTAGTATTTCTTTAAAAGTTGCTGGATTGCATAATGTATTCAATAGTTTATGTTGTATTGCATTATGTGATGCATATGACATTGATATTGATATAGTTGCTTCTTCTTTATTAAAGTTTACTGGAGCTGCTAGAAGATTAGAGTTTAAAGGAATGATAAATGGAGCTAAAATATTTGATGATTATGGACATCATCCAACAGAAATTACTGCTACGATTAACGGAATAAAGAATAAAAAATATAATGAATCATGGGTAGTTTTTGAAGCTCATACTTATAGTAGATTAGCTGGTCATTTAAATGAATTTGCGGATTCTTTAAAAGATTTTGATCATATTGTTATTACTGATATATACGCTGCTAGAGAAACTAATACATATAATATTCATGAAGAAGATTTAATTAATGAATTAAAAAAATATAATAAAGAAGCAATACATATTAGTGATTATGATGAGATTGTAAAATATTTAAAAAATAATGTTAAAGAAAATGATATTGTATTAACTTTAGGAGCTGGTAATGTTACAAAGATTGCTAGTAAGTTAGTAGAAGATAGTAATTAATTATATAATAAAAAATAGTGTTAGTAAGATATTTACTAACACTATTTTTTTAAATATTTCTTATAATTTAAAAAAGCATTTTTTAAAATGCTTTTTTATTATTTGATTTCTTTACGTCCTGCTAATAATAGTATCATTGAGATGAAACCAATTATTGCTGCAACAATATAATTGAAGTAATAATGTTCTGATGTTTTTTCTTCTTCATCTTCTCTTGTTGATTCTTCTTTATTGTTAATTGGTTTATTATCTTCTTTATTATTATCTTTATTATCATTGTTGTCTTTATTTGCATTGTTATCTTCTTTGTTGTTATCT
>DEUO01000123.1:0-383 GCA_002362595.1 Caryophanales bacterium UBA3260 | reverse complement strand
TTCAAATGTAAATTCACCATTTTCATTAAAGACATATACTAGTGATCCATCATTATTAATAACTATAATATCTTCGTTTGGTACTATTGTAGCTGTTACTGCTTTATCAGTAGTTTCTTTAGTAGAATACTCGATTTCTACGCTTGGAGCTACTTTATCGATATTTGTTACTTCTGCTTTAATTTTATTAATATTTCCAGCTTTATCTTGAATTTCAAATTCGAATGTACCATTTTCTTCAAATACATAAGTATCTAAACCACCATTATTTATAATAGTTATTTCTTCACTGGCATTAGCTAGTGTTGCTATTACTTTATTATTTGTTGGTTCTTTTGTAGAATATGTTACTTCTGCTATTGGTAATACTTTATCTATCCAAT
>DEUO01000048.1 GCA_002362595.1 Caryophanales bacterium UBA3260 | reverse complement strand
AAGCCTTAAAAAAATCTCTAAATAAGAGATTTTTATTTTTTTCTAACCCATTCATTATCTTCTAATAACTTATTCTTATTATAACCAGATGCATCTATTAATTCATTTAAATCATACATAGCTTGTTCTATAACCCCAGTATAGGCTCCTAAATC
The DNA here is from genome assembly GCA_002362595.1 of Caryophanales bacterium UBA3260. The sequence continues at coordinate 12,434 of DEUO01000048.1, read as the reverse complement.
AAGTTCTGTATTTTCATTAATTTCAATACATTTATCTAATCCCCCAATAATATTATCTTTATAAGTACAACTATATTCTTTAGCTTTATACCCAGCAATTGCATCAGTAGTAGTTTTAAATTTAATACTATTATCATCCTTAGAAACTAATCTAATAGTAAGTGAATAAGCTTTTGTCTTAACTATATATTCAAAACCATTTTCATATCTTATAAATGTATACCCTTTTATTCCATTACTAGAAGAACACTTACCACCAGGTAAATGTAATAATGAACAAGTATATCCTTTTTGTTCCATATATTTTTTCAAATAAGCAAAATTAACATTTTCATCTACCTTATTAAATGTATGTGAAATAAAATAAAATACTAAAAAGACAGCTAAAATACCAACAACTATATAAACACATTTTTCAGCAAACTCAATTCTTCTAGCTCTACCATACATATTACTTACTTTATTAGTATCTTTTGCCATAGTATCACTCTCCACCCTTATTCTATATATATAATATCATATTGTAATAAATAAAGTAAAACAAGAAAAAATAGTGTTACATACTTACACTATTTTTTACACTATATTTTAATATCTTCATTTACAAAATCTTTATCATCAATTAGCAATTCATGTATCTTTTCTTCTGGAGTATCTAGATATACTTCTTCTATTCTATCTACACGACATTTTTCTGCCTTAATTATTGCTTCTACCTTATCTATAGCATTTTCAAGTACATCATTAACAACTACATAGTTATATGTAGTAACTTCATTTATCTCTTTATATGCCGTATGGAATCTTTCTAGCATTTTTTCTTTACTATCTGTTCCTCTTCCTTTTAATCTTCTAGCCATTTCTTTAATACTAGGAGGCATTATAAATATAAATAACGCTTCTGGTATTAATTTCTTAATATTATTAGCTCCTTCTATCTCTATTTCTAATATTACATCTATTCCTTTTTGTAATTTATCAGCTATAAATTCTTTAGGAGTTCCATAATAGTTCCCAGCATAATTAGTATATTCTAAGAAATAACCTTCTTCTATCTTTTTTTCAAATTCTTCTTTACTAACAAAGTTATATGTTTCTCCAGGTATATCATTATCTCTTATTGGTCTAGAAGTTGTAGATACTGATAACCATCTATTTTTGTTATCATTTTTTAATAAACCACTTATTACACTACCTTTACCACATCCACTAGGTGCTGATATAACTATTACTTGTCCTCTACTATTCTGTCTAATCACATAACCACTTCCTTTATTTAAAGTACTATAACATATTTTTTCCAAAATAGAAAGAATTGCTTTTAAAATAAGCAGATTCTTTATCTATGAGAACAATTCATACACATGTACAAAATAGATGCAACTATAAATAAAATAATTGCAAATATAGTAACCGATACATAGAAAACACCTGGCATAGTTTTATTTTTAGGACTACACATTTTGCCTGTTACAATAAACACTAAAGCTATTACAAACCCGATCAAGCCAATAAAAGGTACTAATACTATACTAATTAATGCTAAGAGTAAAAAGACACCAGACCAATCATATTGTTCACTTTTACTATCTTGAGTTTTCTGTTCAGATTCATCTTTCTCATTATCTTTCTCAAGTTCAATACCACAATTAGAACAAAAATTATTATTTTCATCTATCGTAGCACCACAATTATCACAAACGAAAACGACTTCTTCAGTTGCTTATTCTTCAAATACAACACTAGATGCTGGTTTTTCATTATTATTAAATGTCTTCTTACAAGAAGGACAACGCCCATTGCTAATGATTCCGTTATATCCGCAGTATTCACAATGTTTAATTTGACTCATTAACTTCACTTACTCCTTAATATTATTTTCTTTTTTGTAAATCAAAAACAAACCGATTATAACAAAAATCAAACTAATTATTTGATTTAAAGAAACAATAATTACAGCATGACCATTTCTGAAATAATCTAAAATAAATTTTCCAAGACCACACATACAAAAACTAATTCCCAAAGTATTCCAATTAAATTTACAATATTTCTGTTTTATAAACATATAGACAAATATACATAAAAACACAACGGTCTCTATAATTTGAACAGGAAATAAGTGCACTCCCACTGGAGCGGAAAATGAATAATTATAAACTACATTTCCTATACCATTATATTCTATTCCATAACAACAACCTACTAAAAAGCAGCCAACTTTTCCTATAGAATACATTAAAGGAATAGATGGCATAAATAAAAACATCATTTCTTTTAAACTTTTTTTAAATTGCAAGCCAAATAATATCAAACAAATAATAGCTCCAATCACTCCACCAAAAGAAGATAAGCCTAATGTATAAATGTCAAACTTTCCATAATGCGATATATCTTGTAAATATGTTAAAAGCTTTGCTCCAAATATTATACCAATATTTTCGTATACCAAAGCACCTATCATCTCATCCCTATTAAAATGATATTTTTTATAAAGAATAATAACTACTATAACATTAGAAATTAACGCACAAATTATCGCCAAACCATATAAAGGAATTTTAGTATTAAACATATTTTTTCTCCTATCCAGGGCAAGAATTAAAGAATTCTGGCAATCTTGTCATAAAACCTAAAGCTCCACCACAAAATATCATAGAAATGATCACATAAAATATTATAAAAGCACATAAAGCTATTGATATCCAAAAAATCAAAGTAAGTAATAAACTATCGGGATAAGAAATTTTTGCAGTTACAATCGTAACTAATGCACATATAAAAAACAATAAGTTAAATCCAAATAGCAAAAATAATATTATGAATAACGAATAAACAAAAGCATAAATAATATCTACATTTTTTGAACCATTTACTTTTTTTCCTTCAGATGTATCTGAACTAACTGGATATTGACAATACGGGCAATAATTCCAATCAGACTTTAAATTTTTTCCACATTTTTTACAATGAACATCTAAATTTTCTGCCATTAAAAAGTCCCTCCTCAATATTTTTCTATTTAAATACTCAACATACAGATTGAAATGCCAAAATCAAAGTCATAATAATTATGAAGAAAAACATCGAAATATCAAACAATATTCTAATTGCCATAACCTTTGGATATCTAATTTTAGCTATTACTATATCTATAAAAGCTATTATAGTTAAAAACCACCAACCAAAGATATTTATCATCCATAATATGATTGCAATAAAAAAGATAAGTATATATATCCAATAACAAGACTTTCTATTATTTACTTTTTCATTTAAACATTTGCTACAATTAGGGCAAAATAACCAATCATCGTCTAATTCATATCCGCAATTTACACACTTTTTTTCTTCCATAAAACCCATCACCTAGTTTATATAAATTAATTATAACATAATTATCAAAAATTAAATATAAGTAAAAAAGATAAATAACTGTTTATAACCAGTTATTTATCCACATCATAATTCCAAATACCAAGTTGACCATTTACTTTCTCTTCTATCTCCAACTTAGTAACTTTACCTAACTTCCATGCATAACCATCTCTTATTTTTTCGCCATAGACATTTTTATCTAATTTTAATATCTCCTTATTTAATTTATCATCTATTTCAATACAATCCTCTAATACTACCTTACATAAAATCTTCTTCTTAGGAAAATCTATTCCATAATCTTTAACTTTCTCTAACCATTCTTTATCTACACCACAACCAGCATGTATTAGTATTTCTCCACGATACTTAGTCTTCCAACTACGAAACTCATATACTTTATATCCATTAGCTACTAAACTAGCCCAAGGTTGTTTTAAAGTTAATACTTTCATAATTCACCTACTTAACAATATAACTACTATAATAGTATCATATTTTATAGTAATTAAAAAAGCAAAAGAAACATCTTTTACTTTATAGAATAATCTACTTTATAATAAGTATTACTTCCTAAAATCTTTACATTCTCTTTCTCGTCATATGAAACTATTATATTAAAAGCATAAGAATGATTGGCTAACGGCTCACCAACCTGTTCAAAATATAAACAATCTGATGTTTCATCCTTACAAGAATAAGTACCAACTACAACATACTGTTTATTATTCTCTTCTGTATCTATATATTCAACATATTTTACACTTAAATCTTTCAAATTATTCATATCAGAAAGAGTATTATTATTTTCATAAAATTTTCTTAATCCTGAATTCATTTTATTTATCATATCAGTTTCGTCGTTATTAACTTCTTTATTTATATCAAAGAAATTCTCTCCACTAGGAGCTAATTGCTCGATAGATTTTAATACCTTCTTAGAATCCGATTCGTCTACCGCAACATATACTTTAAATTCATTTTCTTCCTTTGGATTATCTGCTACATCCATATAAACACATGAATTACCTTTATCTATACAAGAATATTTACCTTCAACTAAATAAAATCTTATATCTTTTTTATCTTTATAATAACCAACTAAAGTTGAAGAATTAATTTTCCACTTACTTAAATTATTCTTTTCAACTAAATTATTCTTATAATAATAATCTTTAACTAATATAACAATTTCATCTAAATCTAAAGTTAAATTATCTTCATATTCAACATTTTCATTTACTACAGTATCAAATTTCTTATCTTTCTCCCTGTGTTTACCTTCCCCAGATCCCAAATAATAACCTGAAACAAAAGCAACAAATATAAATAATATTATTAATACTAAATCTATAAGACTTAACCCTTTCTTTTTCTCTTCCACTTTTCATTCTCCTATCTACCTAAAGTATAATATAAATATTTATACTTTAATATTATTAAAATTAATACTTTACAAACAAAAATGTAGACATCGTCTACATTTCTAATATATCATTAAAACTTACAGGTATTATATCAACTATATCTTGTGGATTTACTTCTATAAAATAACCTATCTTTCCTCCACTAAATATTATAGTATCAAAAAGAAGTGCTGTTTCATCTATTACTGTTTTAAATACTTTTTTCATTCCAATTGGACACAACCACCATGAACATACCCTGTTAATCCAAGTAATTCTTTTTGTGGTAACATAGATAAATCTTTTTCACCTACAGAACTAGCTGCTTTTTTTAATGAAAGTTTTTCTGCTACTGGTACTACAAATACATAATAATTTTTGCTTTTACTTACAGTTACTAATGTCTTAAAAGTACTTTCTAAGGGTACTCCTAACATATTGGCGCAACTAACTCCATCTAACGCTTCTTTTATATCTAAAACTCTTTCTTGATACTTTATATTATTAATATCAAGAATTCTCATGGCATTAGTTTTTATTTTTTTTGACATATTCTTTTTCCAATTCTTCAAAGTCACCAGTTTCACTAAATACTTCATATCCGTGCGTTTTTCTAAATTCTTTTCTCTCTTCAACAGTCATATGTTTTAATGAAATAGCTTTATCCATATGTAAAACCCCATTTAAATGATCATATTCGTGTGAAAGAACTGTTGAAGGAAATCCTTTAAATGTCTTTTGATGTTTCTTACCATCTAAGTCATAATAATCAAATATAATTTTATAAGGTCTTAAAACTAAACCAGTATTATCCAAACAACTTGCACAAGCTTCCCAATACTGTGTTAATCCTTCTCTCTTTTTTATAATAGGATTTATTAAAATGGTTTTTTCATCCCAACTATCATCTTCTACTTTAGAAAGATCAGTATTCTTTAAATAAATTATTCTTTTATTTATACCTAACTGAATAGCTGCCATAGCAAATACTCCACCTTTAGCACAATAATCTCCAAGTATTTTAATATCTTCAGTTAAATCATCATTTTTAATATCAACTTCTTTACTAATTTGTCTTAACCATTCCATATCATTCTCTATAGTTTTAGCTTCGCGCATAATTACACCTCATTCTTAAACGTATTTTAACACAATATCTTAATTAACTAAAGAAAATTTATACATTCTCTCTACTATCAATTAACACTTCCCTTAACTCAGAAAACCAATCGATAATGTAGTATGTCTAAATATCCACATAAAAAGTAGTATATCTCTATACTACTTACTCATCATATCACATATTAAATTAGTTAATTCAGTAGGATTTTCTACACTAAGTCCCTCTATTAATCTTGCTTGATTATATAAAATCTTTGTATAATCAGTAAGTTTTTCTTTATCATGTTCATATAAATCTTTTAACTTTTCAGCAATAGGATGATTTTCATTTATTTCTAATACTATATCTGCTTTAACATCTTCTCCAGTAGGCATTGAATTCATTATCTTTTGCATCTCAAGTGATATTGCACCTTCTGTACTTAAACATACTGGATGATTCTTTAATTTATTAGTAAATTTAACGCTCTTAACATCACTTAAAGCTTCTTTCATTAAAGCAAACATATCTTTAGCTTCTTCATTCTTCTTTTCTAATTGTTCCTTTTCTTCAGGACTATCTAAAGAAACATCTTCACTTGCAACATTAGCAAACTTTTTGCCTTCATATTCCATTAATGCTTGAACAGTAAATTCATCAACATAATCAACTAAATATAATACTTCATATTCTTTTTCCTTAAATCTTTCAACATTAGGAAGCATATCTATCTTATCTAAAGATTCCCCACAAGCATAATATATCTTATCTTGTCCTTCCTTCATATTAGATATATATTCTTTTAAAGTTACGCGTTTTTTATCTTTAGAACTATAAAACATTAATAAATCTTTTAAAGAATCATTATTCATACCATAAGAGCTATAAATACCATATTTTAATTGCATTCCAAATGCATCAAAGAATTTCTCATATTTCTCTCTATCATTTTCTAATAATTCCTCTAATGTAGTCTTAATCTTCTTTTCTATACTCTTAGAAATAACCCTTAATTGTCTATCTTGTTGTAATACTTCTCTAGATATATTAAGAGATATATCTTCACTATCAACTAAACCTTTAACAAAGCTAAAATAATCAGGTAATAAATCACTACACTTATCCATTATTAATACACCATTAGAATATAGTTGTAATCCTTTTTCATACTCTTTAGTATAGTAATCATATGGTGCATGAGAAGGTATAAATAACAATGAATCATAAGCTATTTGACCTTCTATTCTACTATGAATAGTTTTAATAGGAGCTTCATAATCAAAAAATTTATCAGAATAATAAGAATTATATTCTTCCTCAGTTACTTCACTATCATTTCTCTTCCATATAGGAATCATACTATTTAAAGTCTTATCTACTATTTCCGTTTTATCTTTTTCATCTTTATCACTAATAGTTTCTTCAACCTTCATTATAATAGGATACTTAACATAATCAGAATATTTTTTTACTATACCTTCTATTCTTCTTTTTTCTAAGAATTCATCATAAGTTTCTGTATCTGTATTATCTTTTAAATATAAAGTAATTTCAGTTCCTGCATTTTCTTTATTACTCTTAGTAATAGAATAACCATCTAATCCATCACTAACCCATAGATAAGCTTCTTCACTACCAAATGCTTTAGATAATACTTTTATTTCTTTAGCAACCATAAATGCTGAATAAAATCCAACACCAAATTGACCAATTATATTTATATCTTTATTTTTTTCGTTCATTTCTTTAAATAAAGAAGATCCACTCTTAGCAATAATACCTAAGTTTTCATCTAACTCTTCTTCTGTCATACCAATACCATTATCAGTAATCTTTATTGTTCTTCCTTCTTTATCTAAATCTATTCTTATGCAAAAATCATCTTTATCTAGCTTAACTTTTCTATCAGTTAATGACTTATAATATAATTTATCTATTGCATCACTAGCATTAGATATCAATTCTCTTAAAAATATTTCTCTATTCGTATATACTGAATTAATCATTAAATCTAATATTTTTTTAGATTCTGTTTTAAATTGTTTTTTCTTCATAACCATCTTTCTTTCTCTTGATAAAGAAATAATATCACTATAAATTAGCACTTGTCAACACAAAGTGCCAATTTTTTATATTTTTTAATAATTTGTAAAAATTGACTATTTTTTTACAATATTATATAATCTTTACCGCGAGGTGGCATTTATGAATAAACCAAATATTACATCTGTATATAGTATACAGAATCCTAATGGTAAAAAATCATTCTTTTATTCTACAAGACAAGATACTACTCAATTTAATTATTATTTATTAGAAGAAGATGAAGCAGCTATACCTAGAATTAGAAGAATCAATCATGCTATTGATTTATTACAAGATCATAGTAAGAATATTGCTCGTATTAACATGGATAGTGAAGATTACTCTTTATTTATAACTCAACTATCACAAGCCATAAGACCATCTATTAAAAGTGAACGATTTAAAGAACCATTAAAAGTTAAAAAATATATTCCACCATTTCCAAGAAACAAAAAAAGATAAAAGCAATTTTATCTTTTTCTTTGACTTTCTAAATTTTCTAAATCTTCTACACTAAATTTATTCTTCATTCTATTACTTACTATTGTATAGTTCTGATATACACCTAATATATCACATACTTTAAATTCATTTGTCTTCAAATCATAAAAGAAATAATATTCATTTTCTTCTTTATCAGGTTCACCTAATATCGCAAATACCATTGCATATTCACCATTAGTATTATTCTTTATAGGAAATAATTGTATTCTATTTAAAACAGGACTAAATTTATGGTCATACTCGGCAATCATTCCTGAATTAGCAACAGTTATTTCTGGAAATATAATACCTAATACCTCTTTTAATATAACAACTTGTTCACTATAAGACATACGATTAAACTGTGTTATCGTATCATTACAACTAAACACTCTACTAAACATTAAATTAAACTTATTAGCGATATAATCGTTAGATAGCTTACCAGAATCTAAAATATTATTTATATATAAATGATTAGGATTAATAAAATGATAGCTTAAACTACTAAATAAAGAACTTAAATTACCATTCTTATTCTTCCCATTTATATAATTTACAAGAGCATTTAACTTATCTAATAACATAATAATATTTTCAAATTCATAATCTCTATCATATATAAAATTACTTTTAACTTTCTTTGACCATTTATTATAACTAAAATCAGTTACATCAATTCTTACATTATGATAATCTGCTCCACTTTTTACATCTAATCTATTATATATTTCATCTTCAATCATACAAGATAAACTAAATAACCATGCCTCGTAATTCCAATTAGGATTGTCTAAAGGAGGTATAGGATATAACTGATACCCTATAATATCCCATATCTTTTTTTCTACATGTCTACATATATTCTTTATCCAGATCTGCCAATCTCCCACGCTTAATGAATTTACATTTTGATCATAAAAAGATATTTGTCTTCCATTTTCTCCTACAAAAGAATATGAACCCCTAATAAAATCAGTATTCTGTAATTCCAATTCATAAAACAACTTATTAGCTTTCACAGCATCTCTAAGCATATAATAAGAAGCATTAGCATAATGCAGATTAAAATCTTTGCTACTTCTAGATTGTCTATCATACATATAGTACTCTTTAACATAACCTATTTCTTCATCTACTTTTCTTAATTCATCTGTTCCTATTACTTTATTATGTATTTCTTCTCCTTCATATACTTGTTGTAATGTACCATCAGATAATTTCTTTTTATATGGTATATGTGTACCAAAATGTTTAGTTTCCATATCCATTTGTACATAAGGTAAATCAGAAGATAAAGTACAAAAGAAATATTCTCCATCACTATCTTTTACCGCTAAAAACCAATGATAAATATCTATTTTATTTCCATTATCTTCATAAGGAATACTATTATTCATCGATTTAACTAATTTACTTTCTATACCTAATCTATCTAATATAGTCTTTAATAATACACTAGATGATTTACATATTACAGAAGTAGATAATACTACATCTTCATTATATATTTTCTCTATTTCTTCAAAACTTAAATTATTACCTTGCAACTTATTATCTACTGAAAAGAAAAAATCTGTATTCTTTTGTAAATATTTACCTAACTCTACATATGCAAATCTAACTTTACTAAGTACTGACCAACTATTATCTACTCTACTTACAATATCATTTATTATTTCATTTATATTCAATCTATTCACCCCATATCAAAAAAAGATGTATTGTAAACATCTTTAAAAGGCTTTTTTAAATAATTCTACAAACTGATTTAACGTCATACTTCTTGGATTACCACCAGTACAAGGATCTGCTAAAGCCTTTTGTGCTAATACTGGTATATCTTCTTCTTTACCACCTACATCTTTTATATGTTGTGGTATATTTAATTTTCTATTTAACTTTCTAATCTCTTCAACTACTTTTGTAACAACATCACTATCTTTTAATCCATCTACATCTAATTTAAATGCTTTAGCTATATCTCTAAACCTTTTAGCGCATTCTTTTCCATTAAATTCTAACACATATGGCAATAATAATGCATTAGCAACTCCATGTGGTGTATCATATAAAGCTCCTAGTTGATGAGCCATAGAATGAACTATTCCTAAACCCACATTACTAAATCCCATACCAGCAATATATTGAGCAAGAGCCATTTTATCCATCGCCTTTTTATTTTTGGCAACAGCACTTTCAATATTATCATGAATTAATTCCATAGCTTTTAATGCAAACATATCAGACATTTCCCATGCCCCTTTTGTTAAATAACACTCTATTGCATGAGTAAGCGCATCCATTCCTGTAGCAGCAGCGGTTCCAGCAGGCATACCTGACATTAATTCTGTATCAACAATTGCTACAATAGGTATATCATGAGGATCAACACATACCAATTTAGTAACAGCTTCTTCATCTGTAATAACATAATTCATAGTAACTTCAGCTGCTGTTCCTGCCGTTGTAGGAAGAGCAATAATAGGTAGTGAATTATTCTTAGTATCAGCTACACCTACAAGGCTCTTAATATCTTTAAATTCAGGATTCTTTAAAACAATACCAATTGCTTTTGCACAATCAATAACAGAACCTCCACCTACAGCAACAATACAATCACAATGGTATTTTCTAGCAATTTTAAGACCTCTATTAACATTACTAATAGTTGGATTAGGTTTAATTTCACTAAATACATCATAACTTATTTCTGCTTTATCTAATACATTAGAAACCTTCTTTGTAACACCTACACTTAACAAAGTCTCATCAGTAACAAGTAAAATTCTCTTAAACTCTCTTTTTTGAATTTCATCAACCAAAACTTCTCTTGCACCCCAACCAAAATAAGATGTTCCATTTAATAATATTCTATTTGTCATATTAAGCCTCCATATACTATAAATTATTATACCATAAAAGATACTTATCTTAAATTATTTTTTTATAATAAACATTATGTTGATTTATTATTTAACTTATTATATAATTTAAATAGGTAAAAGGTGATAATATGGATAAAAGAATTGTTAATACAAAGAAAAAATTAACAGACACTTTACTAGTATTATTAAAGAGTAAGAAAATAAGAAATATCACAGTATTAGAACTATGTAAAGAAGCTAGTATCAATAGAACTACTTTCTATAAGTATTATAAAGATGTAGATGATTTACTATTACAAATTGAAGAATCATTACTCAATGAACTAAAAGAATATATTATCAACATCAAAAGAAATTACTTAATTTCTTATACTAGTAAAATAATTGAAACAGTATCAGAGCACAAAGATATCTATGCTCGTCTGTTAAGCGAAAACGGTGATCATACTTTCTTAAGAAGAATTCTTGGTATGGTATATAACCAAAGTATGGATGAATGGGAACATCTCCTAAAAAAAGCAACTCGTAATGATTTAGAGAAAATATATAACTTTATCGTCGATGGTACTATTGGTATAGTTGAAGAATGGATAAGAAATGATTGTCAAGAAGAACCAAATACAGTCTCATTATTTATTAATAAGATATGTATGAGTGGCTTAAGTAGTTTCATATAAAAACAAGCAATGCTTGTTTTTTTTACTCTATAACTAACTCTTTCTTTATACTACTATCATTTAATAATTCATTATAAATAATAACCATCTTATTATCTTCATTAATATATAACTTATATCCTTCATTCATTATCTGCATTATTACAAAATCTTTATCATCACTATCTATATGTTCTTCTAAATACTTTTTTATTCTATCTTCATTATATTGAAATTCATTTAATATATCATTATTATCTAATATTATTCCTTTTTCTAAAGATATAACATAAACATTACTATCTATATAATCATAATTATTATTCATATAAAAACTATTATCTAATACAATACTAATATATTTATCAGTTACATTATATTCGTAATCTATTACTTTACCATAATTTATTACATAGATAGTAATGTTTATGTTATA
>DEUO01000128.1:10146-10510 GCA_002362595.1 Caryophanales bacterium UBA3260 | reverse complement strand
TCATTAAATGATAATACTATATATCCATATATTATATCTAATAAAAAAGATCAATTAATAATATATGATAGTAAATTATATACAATAAAACAATTATCTTATGAAGAGTTTATTGAACAAAACTCATAAAAAAATAGGTATTTTAGCAATACCTATTTTTTATATATTATTTTTGACCGGCAGTATATGTTTTACTTACTGTCTTAGTCTTACCAGTGAATTCCCATCCTTCTAGATAAGAACTTTCACTCCATTTATATTGATATGAAGTAGATGTTTGTGTATCTACAGTAGCATCAATAACTTCTGTAGTTTGTTTAGTACACTTAGTTCCATCTAATGTATAACCTTCAGGACAAGTATA
>DEUO01000128.1:815-9899 GCA_002362595.1 Caryophanales bacterium UBA3260 | reverse complement strand
TGTATAACCTTCAGGACAAGTATAATTCTTAATAGTACCTTTAATAGTCTTAGTACATTTATTACCTTCTAATTTTGCATCTTTATCTTCGCAATAATATGTACCTTGAACTTTTTCAACTTTAGTACATTTCATATTCTCTCCTTCACCTTCAGCTGTATAACCTTCAGGACAAGTATAAGAATATTTCTTAGTAGCTGTAGCACTTTCTCTATATTCACATTTCTTTAATGTACTATTATAAGTATAACCACTAGGACAAGTATAAGTTGGTTCTCCTTGATGAGGAGTAGCAGCTATAGTAATTATACATTGAGTTCCATTTCTAGTACCACCATTAGGGCAAGTATAATCACCTGTACCTTGATGAGGAGTAGCACCATATGTTCTTACACATTGAGACCCATTTCTAGTATAACCAGAAGGACATGTATAAGTAGTACTTGGAGTAGCACTTGCAGTTATTGTACAAGTTGAACCACTTCTAGTTCCTCCGTTAGGACAAGAGTATGATGTATTAGCTGTTGCATTTTGAGTTTGTGTACTAGTCTTAGTACATTGAGACCCATTACGATTCCATCCACTAGGACAAGAGTAAGTAGTACTTGGAGTAGCAGCTTGAGTTTGCGTACTAGTCTTAGTACATTGAGACCCACTACGATTCCAACCACTAGGACAAGTATAACTAGTACTTCTAGTGTAATAAATATATTTATACCAAATACCTTTATTACCACAAGGAGCTCCACAAGTAGCACCAGATATAGCACCTTGCAATACTAATTTAGCGGTATTACCAGTATATGCTTTACCAGATGTTGTATAGTATTGAGCACCATGATTAACCCATCCTCCGTAAGAAACAGAAGCATTTTGAGTTTGCGTACTAGATTTAGTACATTGAGACCCACTACGATTCCATCCACTAGGACAAGAGTAAGTAGTACTAGCAGTAGCAGCTTGAGTTTGCGTACTAGTCTTAGTACATTGAGACCCATTACGATTCCAACCACTAGGACAACTATAACTAGTATTAGCAGTAGCATTATATACTTTATAACAACTTGACCCATTTCTAGAATATCCAGCAGGACAAGTATAAGTAGTATTAGATGAAGCTCCAGTAGTTATTGTACAAGTAGTACCATTTAATGTACCACCATTAGGACAAGTATAAGAAGTAGCACCTGGTACATAAGTAGCTGAATAAGACTTAGTACATTGAGAACCATTCTTAGTATAACCACTAGGACAAGTATAAGTTACTTCCCCACGAATCTCAGTAGCATCTGTATATTTTATACAATATGAACCATTTAATGTATATCCAGCAGGACAACTATATTCAGTTCCAACTTCTGTCTTAATAGGATTAGCAGTTCTAATTATCTCAGTACCTGGATTAAGCTTAGCATCGGTAGTAACTGTTTGATCAGGATTATATACAGGTGTAGCATCTATAGTAGCACCAGTAATTTCTTTAATACATTTAGTACCATTCTTAGTATAACCAAGAGGACAAGTATAAATAGTCTTAGTAGTAACTATAGCTTTTCTATGTTGATATAATATAGTAGTAATCTTTTCTCCAGTCTTAGGATCATATCCTTGAGAATAATCAGTATCATCTCTTTCAGTAGTAGTAGGGTTACCAGTATTACCAGTACCATTATTACTATTATTAGAACTACTATTATCCCCAATAACAGCATTAGTAGAATTATTACTATTATTTATAACAGTTTGACAAGTACCATTTGAACATATATTAGTACATCCAATAGTTTCTAGTACATAATCATCTTGACTATCACAAGTAAGCTTAACTTTCAAACTATATTCTGTTTCTGACAATTTAGTAACTTCTATTTTACTACTAGTTTCATCACATGTTTTACCTTTTTTATCAGTAAATTTAGTTAACATATGATTGTCAAACATTTCTTTTAATGTCATTGAATTTTGTTCACCAACATTTTTAGGTAATTTATCAACAGTATAATAGTTTCTAGCTGCATCTTTCATAGCAGTTATATTATCTCTATATACTGAATCATAAAATACCTGTAAATCAGCTGATTTAGGAAATAACCAACAAAGTAATACAATAAATAAAACAAGTAATACTATTTTAATTATTATATCTTTAAAGTTTATTCCCATACCATAACTAACATTATCATTATCGTACATATTAATTCCTCCTATCTTTTTTATCTATTTAGATAATGTTTTAGCATTTTTATCTAGGTAGTTCTCTTTAGCTCTATATATTGTATTTATTTGTGCTAACTCTCCAAGAGTTCTACCTTCTTGATCTCCAGTAATTAATGGTAATCCTTGATCATCTAAAGCTATTAAGCTAGAATCACATGCACCATTTAACCACTCGCCAATTTCATCAAATGAAGCTATATCTTTTTGCATATTAGGATCAGCAGATATTAAATGATTTGTAACTTCATAGTTATCTTTAGTAGCAGTAGTTCTAAATACTTCTGCATTTAATCCAAAGTATAAATACATATTTGAAACAGCAACTTTATCTAAGCCAAGTATATTAGTTTCTTTATAAGTAACACCATCTAAAGTAAATCCATCACCTTTCATAATATCAGCATAGCTTTGGAATACTTCATTAAATATTTTAGTAGCTTCTTCTCTATCAACAGTATATCTCATATCATAATATTTAGTTTGTAACCAGTATAGATAAGGAGCAGCATAACTATCTCCATATATAAATGCAGATACCACATCAGGTCTTTGTTGATCTTTTATAAATCCTTCAACATCACCTTTAAAACTATCTTCACCGCCTAAGTAAGCAGATTGTATTAAAGTATGATCTATATTAATAGGAGCACATATAAAGTTTAAGAATTCTGTATATAAGTTTGTAGCTTCTTCTTCAGAAGCAGGAGCATATTCTCCATTAACGTATAAAATAAGTGTTTCTATTTCTTCTTGTGTATATGGAATACCAGTTGTAAGGTTTGTCATACCAGCTTTATTAAGTTCTGCTAATAACTTAGTAGCTCTTTCAGTTACTAAAGCAGCATCTTTTATATCTCCATAGTTTTTAATAACAGGAGCAGGTGTTTGACCTTGACCTTGTTCTTGACCTTGACCTTGTTCTTGTGCAACTTGTTCGTTTGGATCAACAGGATCACCTTGTGTAGCAGATGGGTCTTCACCTTCAAGAGGTATTTCTGAACCAGATTCAGAACCTTCAATATATATTCCATCTCCTGGAGTAGGTGTAGCATTTGGATCAACTACTCCAACAATATTCTTAGAATCACTCTTTAATGAGATTGCATTATAAGCTTTAGGAACAATCCAAGTACAAAGACCAATAACAGCTACAATAGCACCACTAGCTAAAGCAATTTTAAGCCAATTTCTCTTCTTAGGTGAATTATTAAACTCTTCATCTTCATAATCATCATCAAAATAATCATCTCCATGTGAAGGTTGTCCGCTTCCACCTACAACAGTAGCACCAGTATTATTAAGTGGATTACTACTTCTTAAGCCACACTTTTGATCATAAACAGCTCTAGTAATAGAATTACAAAGAGTATTTTTAGCATCTGTACAAACTCTACAAATTTTATCATAATCATCTTTACTTATTCTATTATTAGATAAATCTAAATAAGCACTATTGATTATTTTATTATATGCATTTTCAATAGTTGCTGCATCAGCATCAACTGATACACCTAATAAATCATAATATGTATTCATTATAATTTCCCCCTTTAAAAAATAAAAATTTCCTTTATGAGTAGATAGACTATCACAATAATGATAAAAAGTCAATTTTATCTTATTATATAGTTCAATTTTTCTATCTATATCGATAGCATTATATCATTATGTTAACATTTAGTCAAAAACTCCCTCATATTTTTATTATATATTTTCAAAATAATATTTTTATGATAAAATAAACCATGTATGGGGTAGACTTGGCTTCGACAGGGTATGTCTAAGTATGACTGCAAGTGGTTGAATACCTAAATTCACAATTTAAAATAAAATGACGAAACTTCATATAGTTTCGCTCCTGCTTTCGTAGCAGCCTAATATAAGGTATAGGAGCACTCTTACTTATTTTCATCTATAGGATAAGATAAGGGTTAATATATATAGATTATATTATTATATTTCCTAAGTTATAATAATGAATCTCTATTAGGATAGTTAAGACTTTTGGTACGTTATAGCCAAATCTTAATGAAACATAAATCTAACTAAACTTGTAGACGTTATATTATAGAGTATCTTGGACAGGGGTTCAATTCCCCTCTACTCCACCAGATTGATATTTACTCGAAATTCGAGTGGCAATAGAAAACGACTTTTTAAAAAGTCGTTTTTATAAATTATAATTTAGGGCTTCCTCCTTCTTGTCTATTTTCAACTTCATCACCCAATAATTGATTATATATTTCTCTAATTGCTCTATCACTTTGTTCTTCAAAAACATCTCTTCCAGTCGGAGCTTGCCACATTTTAGCAGATACAAGAATTTGATAAAATGCCGTATCACTACTATATTTTCTTATTCCTTCAATAACTGATTTTAAATCACTTTCTTTTTTATCTTTTTCATTTTGAACTCTATCTAACTTATCTTTTGTCTTTTGCATTTCTACATATGACATATCTAACTCATGTCTTAATCTAGCTTCTTCACCTGTATATCTAATCGCTCCATTATAACTAAGTTCACCATCTAAAACTCTTAATAATTCTAAAGGACTTTTTCTTTCATCACCATATATATTTAACTGTTTTAATATATTATCTGCTGAAATACCAACTAAAGTGTTATTATGTTCATTGCTAATAGAGTTTTGTAAAAACTCTGACAAAACACTAGATAAAGCAGGTTTTGCTACATTACTATCCAAAAAATATTCCTTTAAAGAATGATTACCACTCCCATCAAAAATATATAAAATATTATTATTTCTAAGTCTTCCATAGATACTTTTGCGTTGTTTATTATCTAATAATCTTCTATACCCATTAGTTCTTTCGTTATATATTTCTATATCATTAACATCTATAAAGCTAGCAGTAGTTGCTTTTAAATCACTAGTATCAACCATAGTACCAATAGCTACTAATGCAATCTGTGATAAAATATCTCTTATATCACTTTCGGAATAACCATCATTTTGTAATTTAGTTTCTAATCTTTTTTCAATATTAGCATATGTTAAAGTACCATCACAATAAGTCATAATATTTATTTTTCTAGCTCTTTTTTTAACATTGTTAACATCTTTCTCTCCATTACTAACTAAAAATGGATATATAAAAGAATCAACTATTTCTTCATAATTTCTTTGATATGTTTCATCTTTCTCAAAGCTTAATCCTAGAAAATCAACTGGAAACTCACCTATTTTAAAACCAGCTGCTACTTCATCCGTAGTATTTACTCTAGCCGCTCTAGCTCCTTCTTTTATAATACCAAATACAGATTTAGGATTCATATCCTGAGCAGATAAACATAACAAGAAAGGCTTCTTTAATTCATCCATATTTGTAATTTTTATCGTTCCATAAGGATTATCCATAGTCTTCTCAATTTTTTTATATACTTCTAACATATTACTCACCAATTTTATTATAACAATTATTTCATCTTTTTAATAGATTCTAACTATTCCCCTTTACTTTAGTACTTTAATTAAATATAAAATAATCTATTTATCTTTTATAATCCATTTTTAACTTGAAAATAATCTATCTTAGATAGATAATATATAGAAAAAAACAATGCTTTTAGAGGTGAATATTTTATGAAAAATATAATAGTATTAAATGCCCATACCAATAATTTAAAAGATGTAAATATAGAAATAGAATTTGGAAAATTGACAATATGTGCTGGACCAAGCGGATCAGGTAAAAGTTCATTTGCTATTGATACATTAATAAATAAACATGATTGTATTATTAATAATTATCCAGAACATATTAAAATGATTTCTCAGAAAATAAGTAGTACTGATAAAAAATTAAAAGAAATACAAAAAATTATTGATTTAGAGAATTATCTTATTGTTATTGATGAACCACTAGCTGGTACTACGCAAGAAGAAGCAATAAATTATTCAAAA
The DNA here is from genome assembly GCA_002362595.1 of Caryophanales bacterium UBA3260. The sequence goes on along the minus strand of DEUO01000128.1, from coordinate 3,753 downwards.
TTAATTAAGAATTTATCTCTAAAAAATTATGTTGTAGTAGTAGAACATCGTAAGGAAATATTTGAATACGCTGATACCGTATTAGTATTCGGCCCAGAATCTGGTTTTAAAGGTGGTAATATTATCAAGAATATTTCTGGTAAAGATTATTTAAAAGAAATATCTAACGATATAGTAGATAGAAAAGAAAATAAATCAAGTAAAAAAGTAAGTGCTCTATTTAGTGACTTTAAAAATATAGATAATTATAAAGTAGAATTATATTTAAATAAAATAACATCTGTATCTGGTCCATCAGGATGTGGAAAAAGTACATATTTAGAAGCTATATTTACTGCTTTTGATAAATCAGTAAGAGCATCAGAAAGAAGAAAAAATCTCTTAGAAGTAAAAGGTAAAAACTACATAAGACGTCCATATATTATAGATGCAACTCCCGTAGCTAAGAATCCTAACTCTACAGTAGCAACTTACTACGGAGTATCTAAATTCTTAAAAGATAAGAATACTAATATTACAATAGCGGAAGCTCTAGACTTATATAAAGATGATAAATTAATAATAAGAAGATTAAAACATTTAAATGATATTGGTCTAGATTATTTAAAACTTAATCAAAGTTCATACTCTTTATCAGGCGGCGAATGTCAAAGAATAAAACTTGCAAAACTACTATGTAAAAAACTAAGTGATCGAAATATTTATATATTTGATAATCCAGTAAGAGGTTTAGGTGAAGAAAATATTAAACAAGTAATGTTAATGTTTGATGCTTTAGTTAAAAAGAATAATACTGTCCTTATTGCTGAAAATGATCCTACATCTCTTAAATATGTAGATGATGAAATTAAACTTTAAAAGTATAAAATATTTTTAAGGAGGTATTATGTTAGAATTTAGTTATAGTGATAAAACAACAATTAACGATGCATATAGAACTATTCTAGTTAATTTAAAAGAATACTTAAAAAAATATAATATAATAGAAGAATTAGAATATTCTAAAATAATATTAGATATGTTACATAAAGGACTTTTTAGTATAAACAAATCTATTACATTTTCTAATAGCTTTAACTATCTATATCTTCCATCAGATATAAGCGGGGGAGTTCATGTAATGTATGGAATTTGTTGCTGCAGACACGCAACTAGTTTTCTTTACGATACACTTAGTATGTTAAATTATAATCCGTCTTTAATATTCTACTGGATAGATACTATTACAGGAATATGGCATAAAGTGAACCCTGCTATAGAAAAAGCTAACCATCAAGTTATATCTTCTAGTAGCAATAGTAATATAATTATTGATCCAGCTAATTATTTTATTATAGAAAAACAAGATAATGGTGAAGTAAAAGAACTAGACAAAACTCCCGCTTATAAAATACATGAATATCAAGATTCAAGTATCGAAGTAGTAGATAAAGTACTAAGAAAATATTATACATATAAAGAATTAGGTATAGAAAGAGTTTATGAATAATAAACTTTTTTAATATCTATTAGCTTGCTAAAGCTATCTATAAGTAATAAAATAATTCTATTAAATAGCCAAAAGTATTTATCTTGACAATCAAAACATATAATAGTATTATTGTATTATGCAAGTAATACAATGTAGAAAGGAGATAATTATGGAGTATACTTTTGATAATGAAAGACCAATATATGTTCAATTAGTTGAAATGATTCGTATAGATATTGTTTCAGGAAAATTTAAAAAAGGTCAAAGATTACCCTCTGTAAGAGAGCTAGCACTTACTATGAAGGTAAATCCTAATACTATGCAAAAAGCTCTTTCTGAACTCGAAGAAGAAAAACTTATTTATACAGAAAGAACAAATGGTAAATTCGTAACAGAAGAAGAATCACTAATTGAAGAAACTAAAAAACAATTAGCACAAGAAAAAGTAACCAATTATCTTAATAGTATGAAAAGCATTGGAATCAGTTATGAACAATCTGTAAAATACTTGCAAGAATTAGGAGGCAAAGATGGAATTAGTTAAGTGTAATAATCTATGCAAAGAATTTGATAATAAAAAAATTCTAAAAGATGTTAATTTAACCATTCAAAAAGGAAGAATAATCGGCTTACTTGGTAAAAATGGCATGGGCAAAACAACCATATTAAAATTAATAAACGATTTATTAACTCCAACCAGTGGTGAAGTACTAATTAAAGGCGAAAAACCAAATGTAAATTCAAAGAAAATAATATCTTATCTCCCAGAAAGAACATATTTAGATACTAATATGAAAGTATCTCAAATCCTAACATTATTTGAAGACTTTTATGAAGATTTTGATAAGAACAAAGCAATTAGTTTATTAAAAGATTTAGATTTAGATATTAATTTAAAAGTTAATAAAATGTCTAAAGGTATGCAAGAAAAATTACAATTAATATTAGTTATGAGTAGAAACGCTGAACTATATATATTAGATGAACCATTGGGAGGAGTAGATCCAGCAACAAGAGATTATATACTAGATACTATTCTTACTAATTTTAATGAAGATTCTAGTATAATAATATCTACACATATCATAAGTGATATTGAAAGAATCTTAGATGACGTTATTTTTATTGATAACGGAAAAATTAAATTAACATCAACAGCTGATGAATTAAGAAAAAAAGAAAAAGCTTCCATAGATGAAATCTTTAGGAGGTACTTTAAATGTTAAAAAAATTATTAAAGTATGATTTAAAATGGTGCTTCAAACCATTATCAGTATTCTACTTATTAACTTTCTTAGTATCTATACTTATAAGAATCATTGAAAGTTTAGATCAAAGTTTAGTAATAGTAATAATTGATAAAATATGTAGTGGCTTATTTATTGCTTTATTAATAAATATTATAATTAATTGTTTAATGAGAAACTGGATAAGATTTATAAGAAATATTTATAAAGATGAATCTTA
>DEUO01000128.1:0-549 GCA_002362595.1 Caryophanales bacterium UBA3260 | reverse complement strand
TTATTTAACTCATACTCTCCCTGTAAGTAAAAATGAAATATTTTTATCAAAAATTTTAACTATTATAATAACCTTATTAACATCATTTACTGTTATAATTATATGTCTTGCTATAGCTCTATTAACAAAAGATACTTGGTTATTTATAAAAACTTCATTAGAACAATCTGCTATTTATTTTAATAGTTCAGTATACATGTTAGTGTTATTTATTATTATTACAATATTTTTTGAATTTCTATTTATGTCAATGAGTGGTATATTCGGTATTATAATTGGTCATAAATCAAATAATTATAAAATAGTTAAATCAATAATAATAGGTATATTAATATATACAATATTATCATTTATATCATTATTAATAATATATATAGTAGCTTTATTTAATTCAGATATAATGTCTTTATTTAAGTCTCTTGAAGTAAGTTCAACAGCTCTAAAGAATTTGATGTTAATAGGTACATCTGAATATATACTATATAATATAATTATTTATTTTATAAGTAATAAATTATTTAATCAAGATATAAATGATAATATTGTATA
>DEUO01000017.1:7255-7466 GCA_002362595.1 Caryophanales bacterium UBA3260 | reverse complement strand
ACTTCTATAATATTGATGTAAGAAATGTAATCTATCATCACTCTTACTAAATAATTTCTTAGATAAACTAATAGCTTTCTCCTCCTTTAATAACATATAATTTTCTATTAAATAAGTTTTATTATATCTATCTATATATTCATCTAATTCTTTTTCATTACATTTAGGAGATAAAGAATACATAATTAAATAATAAAATGTAGTAATATAC
>DEUO01000017.1:0-7047 GCA_002362595.1 Caryophanales bacterium UBA3260 | reverse complement strand
TAATATAATTCTGCCATAATATAGGATTAATAGTTCCATTAGGTGTTCTAAATTCTATTAAATCTTTTGGTTTATCTTTAAAACAAATACCATATCTTTTTTGATTAGTATAAGGTTCTAATACATAATCTTTCATCTCTCTAAAAGCCTTGATATTTAATATAATAGGATAAGCATATTCATTAATAGCATCTCTTATAGTATTATCTTCCCCACAAGAAAACCTATATAATATATCTTCATATACAGCGTATAATTTTAAAAAATTTAATTTATCTTTATCAGTAGGTAATAAAGAACCACAATAATTAACTTGAAAACTACAATGTTCAAAAGAAGGCTTTAGTTTACTTAATAATTTTCCTAATTTATCTAAAAGTATCCATGTATCTCTACTATTATAAAACGGTGGAGTAGCAATCTCTGCTGAACTATCTTTGTCAAGTGATCTATCTTCTTTTACTTTAAAAGAATTACCAAAATGACTAATAACCATCTTACTTACCAAAGAAGGGTTAACTGATTCTAATTCTATTTCTAATCCAAATAATACATCTCTTGGTATAGTTAAAATACTTCTATATCTTAATTCACTATTATCAAGAGAACTTTTAATATCATTATAAGTCATAAAATCACCTGCTTAGCTATTTTAAATGAATAGCAATAAATAGTCAAATAATAGCTGATAAATAAAATACGACAACTTGAAAAAGTGCCGTTCTTATGCTATCATCTATATGCCAAGGCAACTTGAATATAATAAAAAAAGGGAATACTTAACTCTCCGATGTTAAGTACTCACCTAATGTTTGGTTAGCACTTAATCTACATGAGTAAAATGAAAGTTTATTACATTTATAATTTATTATTGTTTGAATAATAGAAGTATAAGCAGAATGATGATAACAATTAAAGCAAAGACTAAAAAATCTTTCTTTGACATTATCAACCACCTCCTTTCGGAGGCAAGCACTCAACTGTTAAGGTATTTCACATCTGCATTATACAGTATACCTATAAACTGAACAAGAAAAAATAAACATATTTACATAAAATAACATATACCTTATCAAGAGAGCACTAAATGCTCTTTTTTAATTTACAATAAAAATATTATAATAAAAAATCATAAGTTACATATAAAATCTTTTCCAAGAAAAAACCTTGAAATTTTTCAATTCCAAGGTTTCGTATTCAAAAAATGGCGCCTGATGTAGGACTCGAACCTACGACCTAACGGTTAACAGCCGTGCGCTCTACCGACTGAGCTAATCAGGCATTGCTCTTTAATTATAGCATTTTGAGAGAATATGTCAACACAAATAATACATTTTTTGCTAATTTTTTCAAAAAAATAATCTTACAATATATTATAAGCCATTTCTCCTTAAAATATACCTTCAATATATGATATAATTAATAAAGGTGATAAATATGTACGAAACATTAGATACAGACGCTAATACACATGAACCAATAAAATATCAAATAGGTGGTAATAACAAAAATATTCCTAATAGTATTATAAATAATGAAAATTCTAACCAAGAACAACCTGTTAATAACAATAATGTTATTAACAACAATCAAGAAGAATTTGTAAGTATCCTTGACCGTTATGGTCAAGAATTAACTTCTCGAGAATACATTACTGATCCATCAATCGGTCGTGATGAAGAAATAAAACAAGTAATCATGACTCTTCTAACTCCAGAAAAAAGTGCCTTATTAGTAGGTAAAGCAGGTGTAGGTAAAACATCTATAGTAGAAGGTGTTGCATATCGTATAAAAAATCATAAAGTACCAAATGCTTTAGAAGGATATAAAATATATAAACTTAATGTAACATCACTACTTGGTAAAACAGAATCAAATGGTCAAATAGAAAGTAGAGTAGATTTACTTGTTAAAGAGTTATCTAACCGTTCTAAAACTATTGTCTTCTTAGACGAAACACATGTATTAGTTAACAAAGATGCTGGTGAATCGGGAATAGATTTCGCTAATATGTTCAAAGCAGGACTAGATCGTGGCGAAATAAAAATGATTGGTGCAACGACTGATGAAGAATATGAACAATATATTTTAAGAGATCGCGCCTTTTTGCGAAGATTCCAAAAAATAGATGTAAAAGAAGCAGATCAAGAAACATGCGTCAAAATACTAATGGGAACATACCCAAAAATAGAAGCTAAAACTGGTGTTCATTTTGCCTATACAAGTTTTATTATTGAAAGAATAATGCGTTTCATAGTTGATATGACTGATGAATATAAAAGAATATACGAAATATCATCACGCTATCCAGATATCTGCTTAACTATTCTCTCTAATGCATTTACATATGCGTTATATGATAATGAAGATACTTGTACCATAAAACATATATATAAAGCAGTCTGCAATGCTAGAAATATATATGATGATGCTCGTAAAAAAGCTATTGAAAAATTTAAAGAAGATTTTAGTGATTTAATCTATGAAGAAGAAGTAGATTTAACTGAAACAGAATAAACTCTTTACATTTAAAAATACAATATTTTATCCAATATATTTATAAATAATATATAATTAATATATAGATAGGAATGATAAAATATGAGTAAAATAAAAGTATTTCAAATCGGTTGTGGAAAAATGAGTGTCTATACTATGCGTTATGTATATGAAAAAGGTTCTGAAATTGTTGGTGCAGTTGATATTAATCCTGACGTAATAGGCAAAGATATCGGTGAAATAATGGGAACAGAAAACAAAAATATTATTGTAGATTCTGTTGAAAACTTAGAAGAGTACCTAAAAGCAACAAAACCAGATATAGCAATAGTTACTACATCTAGTTTATTAAGTGATGTAAAAGAAACTTTAAGAACATGCGCCTTATTAGGTATAAATGCTATTACGACTTGTGAAGAAGCTTTCTTCGCATCTAACTCAAATCCAACTGCTTTTAAAGAACTTGACGTTCTTGCTAAAGCAAATAAATGTACAATAACTGGTTGTGGTTATCAGGATGTCTTTTGGGGAAATTTAATTTACGTTCTAGCAGGAACAACTCATAAAATAGTAAAAATAAAAGGTTCCTCTTCATATAATGTTGAAGACTATGGTCTTGCCTTAGCTAAAGCTCATGGAGCAGGATTAAGTTTAGAAGATTTTGATTCTACAATAGCATCAGTTGATCGTATAACTAAAGAAGAACGTCAAGCTATCATAGATTCAGGAAAATATACTCCATCATACATGTGGAATACAGTTGGATGGTTAGCAGATAAACTACATTTAAATATTACTGATATAAGTCAAAAATGTGTGCCTCAAACATATAACGAAGATTTAGAATCAACAACATTAGGAATGAAAATCAAAGCCGGAGATGCAACAGGAATGAGTGCCGTAGTTACAGCAACAACAGAAGAAGGTATAACTATTGAAGCAGAATGTATAGGAAAAGTATATGCCAAAGACGAAGTTGATACAAATGAATGGACCATAATTGGTGAACCAGAAACAACTATAACCGTCAAACAACCAGCTACTGTCGAACTTACATGTGCTGATATCGTAAATAGAATACCAGATGTAATAAATGCTAAACCAGGATTCGTTCCAACAAGTCAAATGCCAACTCCTGCATATCGCTTAAATAAACTTCAAGATTACTTAGAAAAATAACTATAAAAAAGAAAAATATTAATTGACAAAGTATTATAACATAAACTATAATTAATATGACTTTTTTGCAAAAACTACAATTTATTTAATACAAGATGGGTACTAGATATTTTATATCTGGTTTTTTGCGTTGTAAAAAGGTTAGAAAGGAGTGTAAAAAATGTCATTCATCAATGTCGAACACATTAGTAAAACATTTAAAGTTGCCAAAAAAGAATCAGGAATAAAAGCAACTTTAAAAAACTTTATTAAAAGAGAGTACAGATATATAGAAGCTATTAAAGATATCTCTTTTAATATTGAAGAAGGTAGTATTGTTGGTTACATCGGTCAAAATGGTGCTGGCAAATCAACTACTATCAAAATACTTTCAGGTATTCTAATGCCCGATTCAGGAACAGTAACGATTGATAACTTAGTCCCTTGGGAAAATCGTAAAGAATATGTTTCTAAAATTGGTGTAGTCTTTGGAGCTAGAAGTCAATTATGGTGGGATATCCCTGCAGAAGATACTTTTAATTTATTAAAAGATATTTACAAACTAAAAGATGAACAATTCTTAAAAACAAAAGAATACCTAGTAAAATTATTAAACATTGAAGACATCATTCATATCCCAGTAAGACAATTAAGTCTTGGGCAACGAATGCGCTGTGAAATAGCTGCTTCACTTTTGCATGAACCCAAAATACTATTTCTAGATGAACCAACTATAGGTCTAGATGCTTTATCTAAGCAAATAGTAAGAAACTTTATTAAAAAGATTAATAGAGAACAAAAAGTAACAGTTATTCTAACTACACATGACATGGCTGATATAGAAGCATTAGCTAAACGTATCATCATGTTAAAAAATGGCAATATAATATATGATGGTTCACTTAAAAACTTAAAAAACAAATATGATCATCATAAATATATTACTGTAACAACCAAAGAAAAAATATCTAAATTAAAGAAAAAAGGAATAATAACTCAAGAAAAAACAAATGACGGATATAGTTTTAAAATTGATTCTCATCTTCTTAATGTATCAGATTTTCTTAACTATCTATCAACTAAACTAAGTATTATTGATCTTGAAATAGATAATGAATCTCTTGATAACATTATTATTAATTTATATAGTGAATCAAATACATGAAAAAATATTTATCATTCTTTAAATTAAAATTTACTATTGGATTACAATATCGTGCCGCCGCCTTAGCAGGACTTTCTACACAATTATTTTTTGGTTTTGTAAATATCATGGTATATATGGCTTTCTATAGTAGTGGTAGTGCAGATGTAAGTATTTCTATTGAACAATTAACTACATATTTATGGTTAAATCAAGTCTTCTTTGCTTTAATATATATTTGGTATAAAGATAATGAAATAATTAATATGATAAGAAATGGTGATATAGCATATGAATTATGTCGCCCAGAAAATTTATACATTATGTGGTTTATTAGAATACTAGCTGCTAAAACATCTCAAACATTATTAAGAGGTATACCTTTATTAATATTTGTATCTATAATACCAAAACCTTATCGTTTATTATATCCTGATATAAAAACTATAATAATCTTTATTATAGCTATTACTATATCATCATTATTAATAACTGCTATTATAGTATTAATGTATTTATTATCAGTATATACTTTAGATGAAAAAGGTATCTTTACTATATTTAGTACTATATCAGATATCTTATCTGGTCAATCTATTCCTTTAGCATTATTTCCTAATATTCTTCTAAAAATATGTAGTATACTACCATTTGCTTATATAAGTGATTTTGCTTTTCGTATCTTCTGTAAACATATAACAGGTACTTCTATCATAAATGGCTTAATAATCGAAATAACTTGGTTAATAATAATTATATCTATAGGATTATTATTAAGTAAAATAATCCTAAAAAGAGCTGTTATTCAAGGTGGATAGATGAAACTATATATTCATTATCTTAAACTTCATTTAAAGTCTCTATTTGAATACAAATTATCTTTAATATTATCTATAATATCCCAGATATTTATCTTCTTTAGTTTTACCTTTGTTATTATATCTATGTTCAATAAATTTAGTAATATTAAAGGATTCACTTTATATGAAGTATTATTAACTTTTAGTATTATTCATTTCGGTTATGCTACAAATGAAGTATTTGCTCGTGGTATAGATTGTTTTGATGAATTAATTGTTTCTGGTAATTATGATCGTTTATTACTTCGTCCATATAATATAATTATTCAAATATTAGGATATAAAATACGATATATAAAATTAATAAGAGTTATATCTAGCATTATTATAATGATATATTCTATTATAAAATTAAATATTAAATGGACTATATATAAAGTATTTATTCTATTATTAATGAATATTAGTAGTATAATAATCTTCTTTGGTATATTTATATGTGCTGCATCATATTGCTTCTATACAGTCCAAGGTTTAGAAGTACGTAACGTATTTACTGATGGTGGAAAAAACATTGCTCAATATCCAATTGGTATATTTAATAAATATATACGCCGTTTCTTTACATTTATTATTCCATATGCTTTTGTTAATTACTATCCCTTATTATTCATACTTGATAAAGTAAATAAGCCTTATTATGGTTTATTTCCCTTATTAACAATAGTATATTGTATACCATGTTTTCTTTTATTTAAAATGGGTTCTAAAAGATACATGAGTACAGGCTCTTAAAAAGGATAACAATCATTTTGTTATCCTTTTTTCATATATAAAATTAATAAAAACTATTAAATAAGCTAATCCTAAAGCAAACCCTGCAGTTACATCACTAGCATAATGTACTCCTAGATATATTCTACTAATACCTATTAATATAATAAGTAATATAAGTAGAGTAGAAGAACCAATCTTTAAATATCTATCTATATTTTTATTATTAACTAAATAAACAAAAAATCCGTAATAAGCAATACTTACCATTGAATGCCCAGAAGGAAAACTAAACCCATTCTCTGTTATTAAATTTATATTTACAGGTCTACTTCTTCCAAGTATATGTTTTAAAACTTGATTTAATAAACAACATAAACCAACATTTAAACATATATACATAGCTTCCTTTTTATCTTTAACTAATATCATAATTGCTATCATGGAAATAATTAAAAAATAAGTACTACAACACAAAGACATAACCATAAAGAACCAAGTACTAAAATTACATCTAATATTTTCTATTAAATTATAAATAAAAGTATCATATCCCTCTATCTTATTAAATAATAGAAGTAATAACATTAAAGTAAACACTAATATTCCTATAATAAATAATACTATATTAATAATTTTTTTCTTATTCATCTATATCACCAAAATAAATTT
>DEUO01000084.1:2600-2847 GCA_002362595.1 Caryophanales bacterium UBA3260 | reverse complement strand
AAACTAGTAAAAAAAACCTAAATGAATCAGAAAAAAATCATCGTACAGAGTTAGAATTAGATAATTATAATAATTTTGATTATGTAATTGAAAATAATTTTAATAAAGAATTAGAAAAAGATGTAATAGAAATATTGAAAGGAAGATAAAAATGAATTTAAAAGATATATATATTAATTTTTTTATAAGTAAAGGACATAAACAAATACCCAGTGCTCCAGTAGTACCAGAAAATGATCCATCAGTA
>DEUO01000084.1:2029-2228 GCA_002362595.1 Caryophanales bacterium UBA3260 | reverse complement strand
TATGGAACAAGACTATGTGATTATCAAAAATGTATTAGAACTAATGACTTAGACGAAGTAGGAGATGTTACTCATCATACTTTCTTTGAAATGCTAGGCAACTGGAGTTTAGGAGACTACTTCAAAGATGAAAGTATTGAATGGAGTTTCGAACTATTAACTAAACATATAAATATTCCAGTAGAAAGACTAGCTGTTA
>DEUO01000084.1:0-1927 GCA_002362595.1 Caryophanales bacterium UBA3260 | reverse complement strand
ACCATGTGGACCAGATACTGAAATATTTTATTTTAGAAGTACATGATGAAATACCAGAAGTTTTCGATCCAGAAGATGATAGATGGGTAGAAATTTGGAATAACGTTTTCATGCAATATCATAAAGATAGCGAAGGAAATGTAACAGAACTACCTAAGAAAAATGTTGATACTGGTATGGGTGTAGAAAGAACAACTGCTATCCTTGAAGGAGTTAATGACAACTACTTATCTAGTATATGGAAAGATGTTATTGATTTAATTAGTGAAATATCTGACTTAAGCTATGAAGGCAATGAAAAGAGTATGAGAATTATTGCTGATCACTTAAGAACTGCAGTATTTATTTTAGCTGATCCATCTGGTATAAGACCAAGTAATACTGATCAAGGATATATCTTAAGAAGATTAATAAGAAGAGCAATAAGACATGCTAAAACACTAAATATTGATATTAATAGTAACTGGGAAGAAAGAATAGCAACCCTTATTTTAGATAAATATCAAAAGTATTATAAAGAACTAATTGATAATAGAGAAGTTGTTCTTAGCGCTTTAAAAGAAGAAAAAAATAGATTTGGTAAAACACTAGAAAAAGGTTTAAAAGAATTCTCTAAAGTAGCTAATAAGGATATCGATGGTGAAACAGCATTTCATTTATTTGATACATATGGTTTCCCATTAGAACTAACTATCGAACTTGCTAGTGAAAAAGGACTAAAAGTTGATGAAGAAGGATTTACTACAAAGTTCAAAGAACATCAAGAAAAATCAAGAACCGCATCTGCTGGAAAATTTAAAGGTGGTTTAGCAGGAAATAGTGAAATAGAAACAAAATATCATACCTGTACACATTTACTTAATGCTGCTTTAAAACAAGTAGTAGGTCCTGATGTTCACCAAAAAGGATCTAATATCACTGATGAAAGAATGAGATTTGACTTCAGTTGTGACCACAAATTAACTGACGAAGAAAAACAAAAAGCTGAAGCCTTAGTAAATGAATGGATAAGTGCATCTCTACCAGTATCTGTCGAAGAAATGCCTAAAGAAGAAGCAATAAATAGTGGTGCTGAATGCATGTTTATTGAAAAATACCCTGATATTGTAACAGTTTATAGTATCGGTGATAAAGAACATGGTATCATATCAAAAGAATTATGTGGTGGGCCTCATGTTAAAAATACCAGCGAATTAGGTCACTTCCGTATCAAAAAAGAAGAAGCATCATCAGCTGGTGTTAGAAGAATAAAAGGAATCTTAGAATAAAAAAGTATAACTTATTATACTTTTTTTTAAAATCTCTTTAATAATTTCTAAATAAATTATATAATAATACTAAGATAGGAGGATTACATATGGATAATAATTCTCTATATAATTACATTACAAAAGAATATCATCTATCTAAAGAAAAATTATCTAACGAAGAACTAGTTAAATTATTAAATAAATTATCTGATATAACAAATAAATTAGATCGTTTATATAAAATTAATTTAAAACCATCTCAGTTAGAACTAGTAAGAAAAAGAAAGACTCTAGATACTTATGATATAGATGCTCTTAGTAAAATAGAAAGCTTACTATCCTCAGTAAATGATACTAAAGACGATACTTTATTTACTGAATGCTCAGATACTTTAACTGGTCTTAATGTAAGAAATATATTTGCCGCAGAAACTCTATATAATAACTATCTTACTGCTCAAAGTGAATATATCGAATCATCTAAAAAAGTAAATAAGTATTCTTTAGAATATAAAACTTTAAAAGAACAAGAAGATAAAATAATTACTAAAATAACATCGTCATATCTGCCTTCATTATTAGATATCTTAAAAGAACATTATAATAAAGATGAAGTACCCGAATATTTATTATCCAAATGTATCAATACCATATCATCAACTATCTTAAAATATAAT
>DEUO01000072.1:4775-6500 GCA_002362595.1 Caryophanales bacterium UBA3260 | reverse complement strand
GAACTATTTGGGGTTCACTTCATTATTTATCTTCTAATTTCTGTAAAACATTTTTTGTTACTTCTATAGCTTTATCTCTTAATTCCTCAGCTGTATTACTAAAAGCTTCTTCCCCTTTTTGCATAGCCATTTCAACTAACTCATTAGCTTTATTTTTTATTATTTCTGCTTTTTGCTGAGCAATTTCTAATACTTTTTCTTTATCTAAATTTTTTAACTCTTTTTCTATTTCTTTAACTTTCTTTTCAAATTGTTTCTTTATTTCTTTAACTTTAATATTTTTTAATTTTTCCATTAATTCATCAATTTTAATCATTAGTTCTCTTCTAGTTTCTTTACCAGATTGTGGTGCTAGTAAGATACCAGTTCCAACTCCTAATGCCATTCCTAATGTTAAAGTACCTATATTTCCTTTTTTCATCTTTATCCCTCCTAATAACTTTTATATACCCCTATATCTATTATTTCCCATATCAATCACAATATACCTATAATATTAAGATATTATTACACTTTTATTAACAAATAAATATGCTTTTACTTGAATAAAGCATCTCTATAATGTAATATATAACTAATTATTTTAATTAGGGGGGAACGTTAGTATGAATAATAATTATAAATTCGACATTCTATTCACCGCTAATAAAAAATATATCGATATCATGCTTGCATCTATTTATTCTTTATTATTAAATAGTAACTTGCCATCAGTAAGACTTCATATTATATGTGAAGGCTTTGACAAAGAAGATTATGAAAGAGTTGAATCTATTATTAAACAATTTAAATCAGTTGAAGTATATTTTTACCCATTAGAAAATTATAATATTAGCAAATATAATATCCCTGATTGGCATGGTACTCAAATAGCTAATGCTAGATTATTCTTCGGTGATATTATAAAACCATATATTTTAAATATCGAAAATCTTTTATATTTAGATTCTGATACAATTACAGTAGGTACATTAAGCGATTTAACACAATATCAAAATGGATTACATGCAGTTAAAGATTCATGTCTACACCATTATTATAAATCTCTAAATAATCTTTCTTCATATTATAATTCAGGAGTTCTTTATTTTGATGTAAAAGAATGGATGAATAATGATTATCAAAGTAAACTACTACAGGCATTAAAAGATAGTAACGTTGAACTTAGTTACCCAGATCAAGATATTTTAAATTATACAATCGGTAATGACATTAATGAATTACCGGTAAAATATAATATTCCACCTCATGCTTATATGTTTAAAGGAAAACTAAAAAAAATCTATTTTAATCCTAGCTTTAGAAATATAAGTCATCAAGAAATAGACGAAGCAACAAATGATCCAAGAATAATTCATACTTATGGTTTAACAGGTATAAAGCCATGGCAAACTCCATTTAATCCATTTTTTAATGAATATATGAAATATATAAGACAAATAAATCCTGATTTTCAAGTAGAAGAATTAGATAGATTTAAAAAAGTCCTTATAATGGCTCCTCATCTATATCAAGCATTACTCATAGCACGAACATATATGAGTGAATCTATTGAAAAAAAAGTACGAACTCTTGCGCTAAAATATCATAACTATAAAAAGCCCTAAGGCTTTTTTTATAATATTTCATATATTTTCTTTATATCAATATTTCCAGATAATTTAATTAATTTTTCGATAAAAGAATCATAAAAAACATTATTTATTGAATAATAGATATATATTA
>DEUO01000072.1:0-4508 GCA_002362595.1 Caryophanales bacterium UBA3260 | reverse complement strand
ATCTTTTTCATCTAATTTAATCTTAATATTTTTTTTAACACATATTCTTAATAACTCAATTAAATTATTATTTATTTTCTTATTATCGTTATATTGAATAATTAATCCTTTATACTTATAAGCTCTTTTAAATACATCATTTAAAGTCACAACATCACCTTCTATTTAAATTAAGTTCCATTTTAACATGTACTACTCCTTCTTCTAAAAACTCATCAGATATTACAACAAAACCAAATTTTTCATAGAATCCTATTGCATGTTTCTGTGCATCCATACATACTACATGACATAGATTATTATCTTTAACATATTTTAAAGTTTCATCTAATAGTTTCCTTCCTAACCCATTACCATGATTTCTAGTTAAAACTCTCCCTATTCTTAACCTTTCCTTATTATCATTTTCATAAAAAGCTCTTAAGTATGCAACTACCTTATTATCTTCCATAAAAAAGAAATGATAACTACTATAATCTATTCTATCTATATCATTATAGAAAATATTTTGTTCTGTTATAAAAATATCTGCCCTTGCTGAAAGTATCTCATATAATTCATAAACAGTTAACTCTTCAAATTTCTTTACAATTAATTTCATTCTTGCACCTCTATCTCTTCGCATATATCAATTATATCGTGAAAATTAATTTTTGTTTTATTTTTTAAGATAATTATTCTTTCAATCGTATCAATTTTTCTAATCTTATCTGTTATAGTTACGTATTTCCCACCATCTTTTTTTAAATCACGAATAAAATAAGTAATTGATACTAATGGCTCATTACCTATATTATTTTCTATTAAAGCTATTTTTTCATCTAAAAGGCTCTTATAATTATCATCTAATATTTTTTCTTTCTCAGTTAATCTTTCTGTTTCTCTAACAGCTTCTTCATGTCCTGTAAGTGCTGCAAAAGGTGCAAATTGCGCTGCCCTAGCAGAAATATCCATCTGCTTATACTTTTTGGAAACATAATGTGGCAAATTAATTATGTCATCATATTCATCAATATTTTTCATCTCATCACCTATGCCTTATGCCCACCTATCTGTGAATTTCTTTCTTTCGCAGTAGCTCCTTCTTCAAGATTTATTCCTCTTAATAACGCATTTTTACCAAATTTGTTTCTAATATTAATTAAAACTTTTTGAAACATTTCTTCCTCTTTAACTTCTTCTCTAGACTGATTTACATCCACATTATCAAACAAGCTTAATTGTTCTCCTTTTACAATTTCCTTAACCCCATCATTTATTTCTAAATTAGCGGCACATAAATTTATTTTTCTTATAAGCAAATTATTATCAATTATTCTATCATATAAACTTAAAAATCCATCTGTAATTTTTTTCATTGATGAAGTCTTTATTGTTAATCTAAAAGTACCATGAGCAGGTTTTGGAACTTTTCTCCCATACCTATCACTAACTATTTCGCCATTATATTTATAAATACTATCAGTTAAATTTTCTATATCATAATCGATATGAAGAACTAACTGATCAGTTATATATTTCTTATTAACTAAATCTAAGCTTATTCCTTCAGCCATTTCTTTAACAATTATTCGAGCCTTCTCACTATCATAAGGACATTTCAATACCTGACCAGAACTGATACTTTTTGTTTCTGACTTATAATTTTTAACATCACTCATCAAAACAGGTTCATAACCCCAACTATGATCTATTAAAAGCTCTGCATTAACCCCAAATAGCTTATAAAGTAAATCTTCATTATTTAAAGAAGTACGTGCAACATCTCCCATAGTATATATTTTATATTCTTCTAATCTTTTAGCATATCCTTTACCAACTCGCCAAAAGTCCGTAATAGGTTTATGATTCCAAAGTTTTCTACGATAAGACATTTCATCTAAAAAAGCTATCCTAACTCCATACTCATTAGGTAATGCATGCTTCGCTAAAATATCCATTGCAATCTTACATAAATACATATTCGTTCCAATCCCTGCAGTAGCGGTAATTCCTGTCTTACTATAAACATCAGAAATCATCTTTGTTATCAACTCCTCTGGAGATAATTTATATAACTTTATATACTTAGTAATATCACAGAATACTTCATCAATTGAATAAGCATAAATATCTTCTGGAGCTATATATTTTAAATAAACATTATATATATCAGTACTATATTTCATATAATAAGACATTCTTGGCGATGCTATAATATAACTTACTTCTAAATTAGGATTATCTTTTAATTCATTATCATCATATGATTCCCCTATAAATTTTTTAATTTTATATTTAAATTTTCTTTCTTTATTTACTTCTCTTACTCTTTGAATTACTTCATAAAGTCTTGCACGTCCGCTTATTCCATATTGTTTTAAAGATGGCGAAACAGCAAGACAAATAGTTTTCTCTGTTCTTGTAGCATCTGCTACAACTAAATTAGTAGTTAATGGATTTAATCCTCTTTCTTGACACTCAACAGAAGCATAAAATGATTTTAAATCAATAGATGCATATATCTTATTCATATTATCACCATCACTTAATAACACTATAACATATTTTAAAGCAAAGGTAAACATTTGTTTGTATCTTAATGTAAAAAAAAAAGTAATTTCTTACTCTATTATTAAATAACTTTACTACCAAATGGTAATAATGCTAATTTAGCTATTTTAAAAAATTGTAATCCGAAAGGAATTCCTACTATTGTTATACACCATAAAAAACCAGCTACTATATTTTCTATAAACATTGGAATTCCAAAAAATAAAATCCAAACAACATTTGCAACAAATGAAGGTGCACCTCCTCCATATGAAACATTCTTACCAAACGGTGCAAAAGCTAAACTTGCAAACTTAAAACATTGACGCCCATAAGGAATCCCTACTATTGTTATACACCAAAGAATTCCTGAAATAAGCCAACCTAAACCGCTTAAAAATCCTCCAAAAATAAACCATAATATATTTCCAATAAAGCCCATAAATAAACCTTCCCTTAACTAGATTTTATATTAAAATTCTATTTATTAGAATTTTGAATAGTTACTTCATAAATACCTGTAACATCTTTACGACGAAAATATTGACTTACCATCTTTTTCTTCTCTTCATATCTAAATAAAATCCATTCATTATCATATTCTACTATCTCTCCTATAGTATCAAGAGTACTTGAAAAAAGATAAGAATTATTAATGTCATCATTATCAATTTCAAGGCACACTTTTTTGCCAACATAATTTTCTAATATTAACGATTTCCTATTTTTACTAGAAACTTTATTTCCATTATCCATTTTAACAGCTAACCTACTTATAGATCCCTGAATATTAATTAAAACAATAATTAGTATTACTCCAATATACCATTCCATCATTTTTCATCTCCTTCATCTAACAAAGTAATAGAAAAAATTAAATTTAAATCAATTAATTTAGTGATAATTTTTTTACCAGACTTAAATTCAATCTTTAAAAATTCATGATCTACTTCTACTACTTTACAAGGAGTCATAAAATTCAAACGATAGTCATCAGTATCAGTATCAACTGTTATTGTTTTACCTACTAACTTACTTAAAATGCTTTGATTATCTATACATTCTACTTCTGTATTATTGTCAACTAAATCATCTAAACTAACTTTAAATAGTTTTGTAATTACTTGTGCTTGTTTTAAATCAGGAGAAGTTATATTTCCTTCCCAATTAGATAATGTTTGTCTAGAAACACCAACTAAATTCGCTAAACGTTCTTGTGTATAATTATACTTTTTGCGTAATTCTATTATTTTATCACCAATAGTCACACTCTTCACCTCGCTATAAGATTATTATAAAAATTAAATTTAGTAAATAAAATTTATTTAACTTTATGTTAAAAATCATTAACATTATTTATTTTTAGGAAGATATAATATCTTCATATCAATACCTTCATGTTTTAATAGGGAAACTTTAATATCTATTCCTCCTGCATATCCTGTTAAATTACCATTATATCCTATAACACGATGACATGGAATAATAATTGATATTGGATTACGATGAACAGCTCCTCCAACTGCTTGTGCAGACATTTTCTTTATCTTCTTAATTTTAGCTATTCTATCAGCTATTTCTTTATATGATATAACTTCTCCGTAAGGAATCTCTTTTAAAATATTCCAAACTAAAAGTTGAAATTCTGTACCTAATAGATTTAAAGGCAACTCATTAATATCAGGCTTTTCATTATTAAAATACCTATCCAACCATTTCTTAGTTTTTACTATAGTAACATCATTATCATTACTAATCATTTCTTCTTTTATTAAAGATAAACTATCTCTTTGTTTTCCAATCCATAAACCAACTATCTTATCTTCTTTAACTGCAATAACAATATCTCCTACGAAAGACTTATAATTACTTACTACTAACATAACTATCACTTCTCTTTATCTATTATAGCAAACAAATATTATTTCTTTCTTATTTTATATCTATAATTTAGATATATTAAAATATCTTCTATA
>DEUO01000127.1:18156-21795 GCA_002362595.1 Caryophanales bacterium UBA3260 | reverse complement strand
TATCAATATATTTTTCAATTAAAATAAACATAATATCACCTATAAATATTGTATGAAAAAGTTTGTTTATTTAATACTAATAATAGGTGAATTATATGAAAAAGTTATATTTATGGGTAATTATAACACTATTTTTAATAGTTATTTCACGCTATTTTTATATAGCTTATTATAAGCATAGTTATTATTATGAACAATATTTAAATGCTACTAATAAGATAATTTATGGACTTAATGCTCCTAGAGGAAGAATACTTGATAGCAAAGGGGAAGTCTTAGTAGATAACGTAGGGGTTAATACGATTGTTTATCGTAATTTAAATAATTATGATTTAAATGATTTAGCTTCTTATTTAAATACTATTATTGATGTTGAACCTGCTAGTATGGATGAATTATGTAAGTATTATTTGAAGTTTGAAGATACATCTACTTTGTTAACAAACGAAGAAAAAGAATTGTATAATTATCGGAGATTAAGTATTGATGATATAGAGAAGATTAAGTTAGAGAGAATTAAAGATGTTATTAATTATGATTTAAATAAACAGAAAGAAATAAATATATATTATAAGCTTAATAAGGGATATCATTATGATACAAAGATTATTAAGGAAGATGTAAGCGAAGAAGTTTGTGCAAAGATAAATGGTGCCAATAAGGATGGGTTATCTTGTGAATATACAACTAAGAGAGTTTATATGTATGATTATATGAATGATATTTATGGTAAGGTAGGTAGTATTACTAAGGAGAATAAAGAATATTTTTTAGATAAAGGCTATGATTTAAATGATATGGTTGGTTTAAGTTATTTAGAAAAACAATATGATGATTATTTACGTGGTGAAAAAGCGAAGTATTTGAAAAATGAAGATAATAGTTTGACTTTATTAAGTCCAGCTAAGTGTGGTAGTGATTTAATATTAAGCATAGATATAGAGTTGCAAGAAAGAATAAATAATATTATTAAGGATTATTTGGGTAAAGCTAAGGATTATCGTCATACTGATTATTTTAATACAGTTTATGTTATAGTAAGTAAACCTAGTACGGGAGAGATAATTGCTAGTAGTGGAATAAGTAAGATAAAAGATAGTTTTTATGATGTTACAACTAATATATTATCAAATTCTTTTACTGTTGGTTCGGTAGTTAAGGGAGCTTCTCATACTGTTGGATATCAAAATGGTTTAATTGATATTGGCAAGAAAATAAATGATTCGTGTGTTAAATTATATCAAGTACCTCTCAAGTGTTCTTTTAAGCGTTTAGGTTTAATAGATGATATAACTGCATTAAAGACTTCAAGTAATTATTATCAATTCATGACAGCTATAAAATTAACTGGAAATAAATATAAAAGTAATATGAAATTAGAGGTTTTGCCAGAACACTTTAAGCTATATAGAGATACTTTCGCTTCTTTTGGTTTAGGAGTAGAAACAGGAATAGATATTGAAAATGAATTTACAGGAATAAAAGGGAGTACTGTAGCACCAGATTTATTGCTTAATTTTAGTATTGGTCAATATGATACTTATACGCCTTTACAAATTGTTAATTATATTAATACAATTGCGATGTCTGGAAAACGTTATTCTTTACATTATTTAAAAGAAATAAGGAATAATGAAAAGATAGAATATACATATGAACCTAATTTACTTAATGTGGTAAATTCAAATTTTTCAAGAATTCAAGAAGGATTTAAAGAAGTAGTTTTAAATGGAACGGGTAAAGGTTATACAGATAAAAAATATAAACCGGCAGGTAAGACGGGTACAGCAGAAGTAGTTTATAGCAAAGATGTAACAACAATAAATCAAACTTATGCTATGTATGGACCAAGTGATAATCCAGAATATTCAATAGTAGTATTAACTCCTAATATTTCATATAATAATGATAAAGATACTTATTTAGCACCAATAAACCTATATATTTCTAAAGAGATTAGTAAAATAGTGTTTGAAAATTGAAAAAAGTATGATACAATAGGTACGGATTAAAAAAGGAGGGCAGTCTTATGGCAAAAAATGAAACAAGACCAAGAATTACTCTAGTTTGTACTGAATGTAAACATGAAAACTATGTTACAGTTAAAAATAAAAAAAATACAACTGAGAAACTAGAAATGAAAAAATTCTGTAAATGGTGTAATAAGTCAACTGTTCATAAAGAGAAAAAATAGTTTGAGGGGAATTATATATGAATAATAGTTTAATAAATGTTAATGACATAAAAAATGGAATGACTGTCATCTATGATGGAAAACTATGTGTTATTCAAAGTTTTTTACATGTTAAGCCTGGAAAAGGTGCAGCTGTTATGAAAGTTAAAATGAAAAACTTAAGAACAGGTACTATTACTGAAGAAACAATCAATAGTGATAAGAAAATAGAAAAAGCACATGTTGATAAGAAAAAAATGGCTTATTTATATAATAGTGGTACAGGTTATGTTTTTATGGATAATGAGACATATGAACAAATTGAGATCGATGAAACTAAATTAGAAGATGAGAAGAAATTCTTAAAAGAAAATATGGAAGTTCAAATTGATTTCTATCAAGGAGATATTATTGGTGTTACTTTACCTGAAAAAGTTGAATATGAAGTTATTGAAACAACAGAAGCTGTTAAAGGTAATACAACTAATAATGCGCAAAAAGACGCAACATTAGAAAATGGATATGTTGTTAAAGTTCCATTATTTATTAGTCAAGGAGAAAAGATATTAGTTTCTACTTTAGATGGAAAATATTCAAGTAGAGCTTAATGCTCTTTTTTTTTGCAATAAAGTGTTTAAATCTTATCTTTTGATATGTTATAATTAATATAATGAGGATTGATACTATGAATATACAATTAAATGAAGCTTATAAAATATTAGGTATTGATAATAAGGCAACTTTAGAAGAAGTTCATAGAGCTTATAGCAAGATTATTAAAGAATGTCATTTTGATCAAGTTGGTGAAGAAGAAAAAATAAAAAGTATAATTGAAGCTTATAATGTAATTATAAAGTTTTTAGATAATAAAAAGATAGACATAATTGAAATAAGAAAAACCCAAGCGGCGGCGAGAGCTAAAGCGCAAGCAAAAGCAAGAGAACAAGAAAGAAGAGAAGAAAATAAACGAAAAGCTTTAAAAGAAGAAAAGATTCGTAAAATGAAAAAAATATATAGTGATTTGATACAAGCTAAAGAGTTTAAAAAGTTTAGCATAACAGAAGAATATTTTATTTCTCATATTGAAGAAGCTGAATGTGCAAAGTGGGTAACTATTCATCGATATGCAAACATTATTTATGCTCGACGCGAAAGATATATAAAAGAATATGAAGATTTTGTAGATTCTAATAGTAAAGAATTAGATTCTATAGTATCTTTTACGACATTACATCCAAATCCTATTAGTCAAGGTAAGAAGAAAACTTATAAGATTATGATTAATCAAAAGTATAGTACAATAGGTGAAGCTATTAATACAGTGTATAAGATATTCTCTTTAGATATAAATAATTTAAGTAAATGTTTAGAATTTAATGATGATAGTTGTATTTCTTATCTTATTGGAGATGAAGCATATCAAGCTAGAATATATAAGATGGCTGAAAATAAATTAACTTCTTTTT
>DEUO01000127.1:13942-17884 GCA_002362595.1 Caryophanales bacterium UBA3260 | reverse complement strand
ATAAATTAACTTCTTTTTATAAAATAGTTAAGTTTATTGTAAGTAAACCAGAATGCTATAAAGAAATAGATGAAATAGAATTTTTAAATGTTAATTCTAATAAATATCGTGCAGATATTATAAGAATGAAAAATATTGAATTATATGTTAATAGAGTTTATGTTTTTAGAGATGATGGTACTATTGCTATAAATAATCAAAATATAACTAGAACAGAATATCAACATGCTAGAGAATGGTTAGGAGTTGTTAAAACAAATAATCTAGGTAAAGTTGATCGTTTAGCAATTATAATATATATAAATTATGTGGCTGGATGTTTACAATTTATATATGATAAGATACCTTTGCCAGAATTTAATCCAAATGTCAGTCCCGAAAAACTTTTGGATGTTGCTAAAGTTATTAATTCTTTAGAAAAGTATTATATTCTAGCACAAAAAGATGGTATAACGGATTGCTTTAATACCTATATTAAGATGAAAAATAATGTTCTTTTTAAAGGTAAGAATCTATCTACGATATTAGAAGAATTACTAAAATATAATGGCATAAGAAAAGTAATTAATAAATATTATTTACATTCTTATTATAGTTTAGAAGAGATAGCTAAAATGAAAGAAGAAGAACATAATGATTTATATAATAGAGCATTAGAATTTGAAAAAGAAATAAATGATTATTTAGCTAGTCGTAAAGAAAATAGTGATTTAGTAGAATTATATTTGAAAAAATTAAAAGATAATAAAAAGTTTGCACCATTATTTAGCAATGATGTTTCATTTATGGAAATAATGAGTTTTCTAGAATTGAAAAAAGTTGAACTTGATGAAATTAGAGTAAAAGAAAAACCTTTATTAAGTACATATATATTTATGTCAGATAAAGAACTTACTGATTTAAAAGAAGCTCCAATATATGAAGAAAAGAAGAAATTTATTGTGTCACATAAGAAGAGCAATGAAGCTGATGATAATATTAATTTAGATAAGATGTCACGTAAACAGGTGAATCAGTTATATCGAGATACTGTAATATCTTTTTTAAATAATAATCATCCGAAGTATAAAGATAATAACTTAAATAGTGCCTCTTTTGGACGATTAAATTCAGAAATAGTTAATAGTTTAGTTAATGAAGCCGAAGATGAAATAGTTAAAAGAAACATTATAAGAATAATAAATAGTGGTGATTATGGTATTACAGAGAAAGATGTAACTAACTATACGCCAGAGGAAAGAAAAAGATTACTTAATGAATTAGCGAAGAAAAGAACAAGTAAAATAGTTGTTTCTTCTCCTTATACTAATTAATAAGAAGGGTGTTTATATGGAAAATAAATTTTTTGATGATAGCGAATTTAATAGTAGTGATAATAGTAGTAATAACAAAAAAAATAATAATGTTAATTGGTATTCCATAATTTTAATAGTTATAGGTGTTATTGTTTTAGGATTTGCTTTATTTAAGTTATTTACTTCTGATACTTTTAAAAAGAAAGAAGGAGAAATACCCGCTAATAAGTCGACAGAAAAGCAACAATTAAAAGATAATGATGAAGATGAAGATATTGATCCTGATTTGTATATTAGTTCAGATGTTAAAGAAATATTAGATAAATATTGTTCGTTAATGGATTTAGATGGAACTTATATATCTGCTAAGATGACTGAAGGCATTGAAGGCGTTTATGAGATGTGTTCTAACGGAACATGTATGACAACTGTTAGAGATAATGATAAGGGAATATATTATTATACGAAAGAGTGTAATAATGGAGAAAACCCTTATAGAAGAATAGCTAAAGTAGAAATAGAAATAAGTAATAAATTTAGGGAAGCTTGTGATAATTTAGATAAAGATGGAAATTATAATTTTAATGATGATGTAAATGAAATAAATATGACATGTAAAAGCTATTCATGTAATTTGAATTATCGTGGTGAGCAACGCCATCAGTCATGTGTTAGATAGTAAAAAGGGAGATAGTGAGTATGAATTACAATTATAATTATAATAATGTTTATACACCACCAGAAAATTATGAAAATTATAATAACGATAATAATAACAATAATAAAAACAATGGTGGAAGTGGATTTTTTGGAACATTAATTACGTTAGCAGTATTATTATTTCTAGTATATATATTACTTGGACTTTTAGGAATAGATGTTAAAGAATATGTAAAAAAATATTTTCCTAAAAAGGAAGAGATGAAAGAAACTAAGGAAGAAAATGATAAGAAAAATGAAGAAGTAATTAAAGTAAAAGTTAAAGATTACTTGAAAGAAAAATGTAATAAATTAGATGGTAAAGGAAGTTTTGATGTTACTAAGTATGGTGAAGAAGCAATATTAAATGGAAGTATAAATTATTGTCTTAATTATGAATGTATGTATATAAAAGGTGAATATGATGATGAAAAGGCAAAGAATCTAGATGATGAAGAAAATATAGTTTATTCTTATACTTGTAAGGAAGATATATATACAGAAATGCCTAAAGAAAATGTTCTTGATGAAATTAGAATAAAGTCTGCTTGTTCTTCTATAACAGATGGAATATATGAGAAAAAATATGAAGATGGAATTAATGTAAAATGTGAAAATAATGTATGTGTTTTATCTGGTGAGAATAAAGTAAAAGAAGTAGTTTGTACGGGGATTAATGATACTAGTGAATAAACAATATCTTTTTTAGATATTGTTTTTTAATATAGTGTAAAAAATAGATGTAAAAGAGATATAATTTAAGTACTTTTACTCTATAATATGCTAAAATATATGTTATATAAGAGGTTTTATGGACATATATTTAATAAGGTGATGTTATGTATAAATATAAGGATATTGAAATTAATTATAAAGATATAGGTTTAAAGGATGGAAGTCCAATAGTTTATTTACATGGATGGGGTCAAAATATTGAAATGATGGAACCTATTGCTAAACCTTTTAAAGAAAGCCATCGCCTTATAATAATAGATTTACCAGGTTTTGGTTTGTCAGAAGAACCTACTACAATATGGTCTTTAGAAGATTATGCAGATATGGTTCATGAATTATTAAAAGAATTAAATATTACTAAGCCGAATATTATTGGTCATTCGTTTGGTGGAAAGATAAGCATTGTATATGCTTCTAAATATCAAGTATCGCGTTTAATACTTTTGGCTAGTCCTTTTAAAGTAAAAATAACAAAACCTACAATGAAAATGAAAATATTAAAGACAGCTAAAAAGATTCCTGGATTATCAGGTGTTGCTGAAAAAATGAAGAAAGTAATGGGATCAACTGATTATAAAAATGCAACACCAAGAATGAGAGATATTTTAGTTAAGCATGTAAATACTGATATAACAGAGAATGCTAAAAAGATACAATGTCCTACTTTTATTATATGGGGAGATAAAGATGAAGCTGTTTCTGTAAATGATGCATATGAATTAGAAAAAGTAATTAAAGATTGTGGGCTTACAATATATCCTGGGTGTACACATTATGCTTATTTAGAAAGACTTAATCAGACAATAGCTATTATAAATTCATTTATTAAGTAAGTAAGGAAGGTTATTATGAATGTAGTTTTTATTATATGTTTAGTTTTATATATGATACATATTATGATTATAAGTACTAAGTCATTACATATGTTACAACAAAATAGATATAACAGAGGTTATAGATATATAAAATGGATATTAAAGAATTTTAAGGAAAATTTTATTAATCTTAATTTACTTTATTTTGTGTTTATTTTAACGATGTTTAATGAATCTTTAAATGATTATAGTCCATATATATTTATGGTTATTGTACTTTTCTTAACTTATGTATTTATAGATGAAAGAAGAAAGGTTGTTTCTAAGTTACCTTTAAAATATACTTCACGTATTAAAAGGATTATGGTAGTAGAGATTATATTATATTTAATACCATC
>DEUO01000127.1:0-13822 GCA_002362595.1 Caryophanales bacterium UBA3260 | reverse complement strand
ATTATATTATATTTAATACCATCTTTAGTGATGTTATTTAATATTGATTATTATAATTTAAGTATGTGTTTTTTTATACTAGGTATTATGGCTTATATTAATTTATTTGTTATTTTATTCGTTAATTTTATTAATAGACCTATAGAAAGATTAGTAGGCTTGTATTTTGAAAATAAAGCTAAGAATAAGCTTAATAGTATGAGCAATATGGATGTAATAGGTGTTACTGGTAGTTATGGTAAGACAAGTACAAAGAATATTTTATATGATATTTTAAATGTTAAATATAATGTATTTAAGACACCTGCTAATTATAATACACCATATGGTTTAATGATTACTATAAATGAACATTTAGATGTATATAATGATTATTTTATTGCAGAGATGGGGGCATGTAAGCAAGGAGAGATTAAAGAATTATGTGATTTAGTTCATCCTAAATATGGTATATTGACACGTATTGGGCTTGCGCATTTAGAAACATTTGGTTCTGAGGAGATTATTCAACGTACTAAGTTTGAACTTATTGAATCTTTACCTAGTGATGGCATTGGTATTTTAAATGGTGATGATGAAAAACAATTATCCTATAATATTAAAAACGATTGTAAGATTAAATGGATAGGTATAGATAATCATAGAGTAGATACATACGCTTATGATTTAGAGTTATCTTATAAGGGAACAAAGTTTAAAGTACATTTTAAAGATTTGCAAAGCGATTATACTTTTGAAACTAAGTTATTAGGACGTAATAATATTTATAATATATTAGCTAGTATTACTTTAGGTCACGAACTTGGAATAAGTATTAAAGATTTGCAAAAAGCTGTTAAAATGGTTAAGCCAATAGAACATAGACTTTCAATGATGAAGTATTATGATATTAATATTATAGATGATGCGTATAATTCTAATCCTATGGGAGCTAAGATGGCTTTAGAAGTACTTAATATGATGCCTGGTAAACATATTGTAGTTACACCAGGTATGATAGAAGTAGGTACTAAAGAAGCAGAAGTTAATAGAGAATTTGGTCGAGAAATTGCTCATAATGTTGATGAAGTAATCTTGATTGGTGAAGAAAAGACTAAACCTATATATAATGGTTTAATGGATGAAGGCTTTAGCAAAGATAAAATACATATTTTAAATGATGTAATGGATGCATTTCCTTTAATGATGAAATTAAAAGATAATAATACATATGTTTTGCTAGAAAATGATTTACCAGATTCATTTAGTGAAAAAATAAGGAGTGATAAAAAATGATTAAAGTAGGTGTTATTTTTGGTGGTGAGACTGTTGAACATGAAGTTAGTATAATTACAGCAGTACAAGCAATGAGTTTTATGGATACAAAGAAATATGAAGTTGTACCTATATATATAAGTAAAGATAGAAAATGGTATTGTGGAGAAGCATTAAAAGATATGGCTTCTTATAAAGATTTAGCTAATGTTCCTTCTTTAAGCAAAGAAGTAACTTTAACTAAAAGAGGAGATAAGTTTATATTACAAAAGAAGAATGGCTTATTTAGAAATACTTTTGAAACAATAGATGTTGCTTTTCCTATTGTGCATGGAAAAGGTGTTGAAGATGGATCTTTATCTGGATATTTAGAGTCTTTAGGTATACCTTATGTTGGCCCTTCAATGCTTGGTGCTTCTATTGGACAAGATAAAGTAGTACAAAAACAAGTACTTAGTGCTTCTTCAGTTCCTGTTGTTGACTATGTTTGGTTTTATGATCATGAATATCAAGAAAAGGAAGAAGAAATCTTAAGTGATATTAAGAAGTTAGGGTATCCAGTAATTATTAAGCCAGCTAGATTAGGTAGTAGTGTTGGTATAAGTGTTGCAAAGAATTTAGATGAATTAAAAGATGCAATTGAAGAAGCTATCAAGTATGATCAAAAGATAATAGTTGAAAAAATGGTAGATAATTTAACTGAAGTTGATTGTGCTGTACTTGGTAATTATGAAAATATGGAATGTTCTTTAATAGGAGAAATGTTAACTAATAATGATTTCCTAACTTTTGAAGATAAGTATCTTGGTGATGGAAAAAGTAAGAAAGGTGCTAAGAGTTCAAATGCTGGAGGCAAGGTGAGTACATCAGGATTTAGAATTCCTGCCGAATTAGATAAA
The DNA here is from genome assembly GCA_002362595.1 of Caryophanales bacterium UBA3260. The sequence goes on along the minus strand of DEUO01000127.1, from coordinate 11,669 downwards.
GATATTGAAGAACAAGTATATAGATATTCTAAAGAAGCATTTAGAGCACTTAATTTAAGTGGTGTTACTCGTTTTGATTTCTTAATAGATAAGAAGAATAAAAAGGTTTATGTTAATGAACCTAATACAATTCCTGGATGTTTAGCATTTTTCTTCTATACACCAAAAGGAAAGAAGTATCCTAAATTATTAGATGAATTAATTACTTTAGCAATTCGCGATTATAAAGCAGGTAAGAAGAAAGTAACTAGCTTTGATTCAAATGTTTTAAGTACATATGATGGTGCTAAAGGAGCTAAAGGAAAGATGCAACCATAAGACTTATATTTTAAGTCTTTTTTATTTGACGTAAATTTACATAGCGTTTAATAGTAAAACAAGAAAAAACATTTACAAAAGTGGGGAATTAAAGTATTATTATTGTAGACAGTGGTACATTGTGGAGGAAAGTGGGGGATTTGAAAATGTTCATGGGCGAATATCATCATAATATTGATGAAAAAGGACGACTAATAATTCCTGCCAAATTCCGTGCTGAACTTGGGGAAAAGTTCATCGTAACACGAGGCTTAGAGAAATGTCTCTACGTATATTCTGAGTCTGAATGGAATAATCTAGTTGCCAAAATAAAAACTCTACCTTTTACCAAAAAAGATGCCCGTACATTTGTAAGATCCTTCTTTTCCGGTGCCACTGAATGTGGATTCGACTCACAAGGTCGAATAAACATTACCTCCCCATTGGTTAGTTACGCCGATATTACAAAAGAATGTGTAATAATCGGCGCGAACGACCGAATTGAAATATGGTCATTAGAATCATGGGATAATTTCTTCTTAGAAAATTCTGATAAGATAGAAAGTATTGCTGAAAACTTATTTAATGGGAGTGTTCTAAATGAAACATTATAGCGTTTTACTTAAAGAATCAATTGATGGATTAAATATAAAAGAAGATGGAATATATGTTGATGCAACTTTAGGATATGGAGGACATAGTAGTGAAATACTAAAAAGAATTCCTCTTGGACATCTTTATTCATTTGATCAAGATGAAGAAGCAATTCTTTATGCTAAAGAAAGATTAAGTAATGTAGCTAATAATTTTGATATAATTTATAGTAATTTTGTTAATTTAAAAGAAAAACTTAATGAATTAGGAGTTCATAAAGTAGATGGAATATTATTTGATTTAGGACTATCAAGTCCACAAATTGATACAATTAGCCGTGGATTTACTTTTCAAAATGACGCACCACTTGATATGCGAATGGATTTAAATAGTAAATTAACAGCTAATGAAATAATAAATACATATAGTTTAGAAGAATTATCTAATATCTTTTATACTTATGGAGAAGAAAAAATGTCAAAAGTAATCGCTAGAAGAATAGTAGATGAAAGACAAAAGAAAAAAATAGAAACAACAAAAGAATTAGTAAACTTAATAGCAGGAGCTGTTGGAGCTAAATACTTTAATAAGAATCATCCGGAAAGACAAATATTTCAAGCAATTAGAATTGAAGTGAATGGTGAACTTTCTGTACTTAGTAAAGTATTGCCTGATGCTATTGATTTATTAAATAAAAATGGAAGAATATCAGTTATTACATTTCATTCTTTAGAAGATAGAATAGTAAAACAGATATTTAAAAAAGAGAGTGAAATAGATGAAATAGTTAAGGGATTACCTGTAATTCCCGATGAATATCTTCCACATATTAAATTAATTAATAAGAAACCAATACTTCCTAGTGAAGATGAAATAAATGAAAATTCACGTAGTAAGAGCGCAAAGCTTCGTGTTATTGAAAGGATATGATAAAATGGCAAGTAAAAATGTAAACAAAAAAAGAAAAAATAGAATGACAAAACGTGGAGAAATGTTTTTGTACTTTACATTATTTCTTATACTACTTGCAATTCCCATATCTAGCGTTTATACTAAATCTATACTATCAAAGAGTAATATTATTGTTGAAGATTTAAGAAACGATATAGAAGAACAAGAAAAAACTAATGAATCTTTAAAGATGGAAATTAGTGAACTTGCATCTCTTGATACGATTCAAGCTGTTGCTACTGAACAAGGATTAACTTATCAAAATACTAATATTAAAGTAGTAACAAATGAATGATTAAGGAGTAATGTTTAATGAAAAGAAAGAATAAAACAATTAATGTAAGTATATTTATTTTGGTTGTGCTTGTTCTTTCTTTTTTTGCTGCGATAATTAAGTTAGCTTATATATCTTTAAGTAAGAATGTTGATGGAGTAGATTTAAAAGCATGGGCTAATAATAGAAATACAGAGCAAGTAACTTTGAAATCAACAAGAGGATCAATTATTACTAGTGATGGAGAAGTATTAGCTCAGAGTGTTAATTCATATACTGTTATTGCTTATCTTTCTTCATCGCGTACTAAAGACATGAAGAATCCTAAGCATGTTATTGATAAAGAAATGACAGCAAGGTCTTTAAGTCCCATACTTGGTATGCCTGAAGAGTATATATTAACTTTACTTAATAAGGATGCTTATCAGGTAGAATTAGGCCCTAATGGACGTAATATAAGTACTATATTAAAAAATCAGATAGAGGCATTAGGATTGCCTGGTATTGATTTTATTGAAAGCTCTAAGAGATTTTATCCTATGAGTAATTTTGCCGCTTATACAGTTGGTTATGCAAGAACTAATGATGAACAAAAGATACAAGGTTTTATGGGAATAGAAGCTTATTTTGATAATGAATTACAAGGTAAAGATGGATATACTATTTATCAAAAAGATGCTTATGGTTATACTATTCCTAATACAGTTACAATTACTGAGGAACCACAAAATGGTCAAGATGTTTATTTAACTATAGATAGTAAAATTCAGTTATTTGTTGAAAATGGTATTCAAGAGTTAAGTCGTAATCATAATCTGGATTGGCTTACTTTTTCGGTAATGGATGCAAAGACTGGAGCTATTGTTGCTTCTGCTTCTAATCCTACTTTTAATCCTAATGATTTAGGAGGTATTAAGAGTTATTTGAATCCTTTAACTTCGTATACTTATGAACCTGGTAGTACAATGAAAATATATTCTTTTTTAGCAGCGATGGAAGCGGGAGTATACAAAGGTGATGATACATATCAATCAGGTACTATAAAGGTAGATGATTCAACTATTAAGGATCATAATAATAAAGGTTGGGGAGTAATAACATACGATTCTGGTTTCGCTTATTCTTCAAATACGGCAGCTACTAATTTATCTTTTGCTGTTGGAAGAGAAAAACTATATAATTTTTATTCTAGTTTAGGATTTGGACGTAAGACGGGAATTACTTTACCTGGTGAAGTAGGCGGAGATATAGACTTTACTTATAGAACAGAAGTAGCAACTGCTTCTTTTGGACAAGGTATTACAACTACACCTATTCAAAATTTACAGGCTTTAACTATTTTGACTAATGATGGAATTGAAATACAACCATATATAGTAGATAGAATAGTAGATAGAGACACAGGAGAAGTTACTTTTCAACATGAAAGAAAAGAATTAGGTAAGAAAATTTCTGAAGAAAGTCGTACTAAGATGTTATCTTTAATGTATGATGTTGTTTATAGCGGTAAAACAGATGCTAAATTTTATAAAACAGATAGTGTTACGGTTATTGGTAAAACTGGTACTGCTCAGATAGCAGATAGTACAGGTAAATATATGTCTGGTAAAAATGATTATGTTAGAAGTTTCGCAGGTATTTTTCCTTATGAGGATCCACAATATATTATTTATGTTTCTGTGAAAAGATATGATGGACCATATAAAGAATATGCAGCTATGGTAACTAAGATAATTGAAGAGATAGCTAAGTATAAGAATATTACAGAATTAGTAGAAAAAGTAGATAATAATAAAATAATTACTTTAGATAATTATATAAGTACTGATACTATAGGAGCTGAAGAAAGGTTAAGATTATTAAATCTTAATGTAATTAAATTAGGTAATGGGAAGAATGTTATTAATCAATATCCAACTAAGAATCAGGTAGTACTTGCTGGTACTAAGGTATTTTTATTAACAAGTGATAGTGCTTATGTAATGCCCAATATAGTTGGTTGGAGTAGTAGTGAAGTAAATATATTTGCTAAATTACTTGGTATTAGATTGAAATCTACTGGTTATGGTAAAGTTAAAACGCAATCTATACCCGAAGGAAGCCCAATTAGTTCGTTATCTGTTTTAGAAGTTGAATTTGAATAAGTCGTTGATACGACTTTTTAAAAAAATTTTTTAAAAAAATGTGCTATAATCTTTAAGGAGAGTGAAAATATGCTAGAAATATTAAAAGCAATATTATTTGGAATAGTAGAAGGAATAACTGAGTGGTTGCCAATATCATCTACAGGTCATATGATTTTATTAGATGAGTTTGTTCACTTAGGAGTTAGTGAAGAGTTTTATAAATTATTTGAAGTAGTTATACAATTAGGAGCTATATTAGCTGTTGTTATAATGTATTTTAAAACAATATTTCCTTGGGGATTTGGTAAAACGAAAGAAGACACTAAAGATACTTTAAATTTATGGGGTAAGATACTAGTAGCATGTATACCAGCAGCTGTTATTGGAATATTATTTGATGACTGGTTAGATGAACATTTATATAATAGTATTGTTGTATCCTTAGCATTAATTGTATATGGTATAATTTTTATAGTAATTGAATCTAAGAATTTTGGTAAAAGAAATACTAAGAAGTTAAATGATATTACTTATAAGCAAGCATTAGGCGTTGGAGGATTTCAATTATTGTCTTTAATACCTGGTACAAGTAGGAGCGGATCTACGATAATTGGTGGCTTGATTCTTGGTTTAGAAAGAAGTGTTGCTGCTGAGTTTACTTTCTTCTTAGCTATACCAGTAATGGCTGGAGCATCATTTTTAAAACTAGTTAAATATGTTTTAGATGTTGGTTTTCTCTTCCAAGTATCAGAACTTTTACTTTTAGGAATAGGCTGTTTAGTAGCATTTATCGTAAGTATTTTAATTATTAAATTCTTAATGAGTTATATAAGAAAACATGATTTCAAAGTATTTGGATGGTATCGTATTATATTAGGAATCTTAGTAATAGCTTATTTCTTGTTTTTAAAATAATGGGGGATGCGTTTAGCATTCCTTTTTTATGGTATAATAGTTAAGTAGCATATAAGGTATTTGAAATAGATTTACAAATACCCTATTGGGGTATATAATTATTTTGGGTGATATAAGATGCAGAATTGTACTAATTGTCATGATTGTTCAAGGAAGAAACAGCGTACTGAAGAAGAAAAGAAGAAAATAACAAAGAGATTAAATATTATTGAAGGTCAGATAAAGGGGATAAGACAGATGATAGATAATGAACGCTATTGCGCAGATATTCTTATACAGATTTCGGCGATAGATAAGTCACTTAAGAGTTTAGGAACAGAATTATTAAAGGAACATTTAAGTTCATGTGTAGTCGAAGATATAAAAAATGATAAATTAGAAGTTATTGATGAAGTAGTAGCATTATTTGAAAGAATGAATAGGTGATCTAATGAAAAAAATAATTCTAAGTATCGAAGGAATGACATGTAGCGCTTGTTCTAGTGGGCTTGAAAAGTATTTAAATAAACAAGAAGGAATTTTAGATGCTTCTGTTAATTTAGTACTTGCAACAGCAAATATAAGTTATGAAGATAATTTACATATGGAAGATTTAGAAGAATTTATAAAAGAAGCTGGATTTAAGTCTTTAGGAATATATGATGAGAAAAAGGAAGAGAAGGAGAATAGTAAAAATAAAAGATATTTAATTTTATTTGGAATATTAGCGATTCTTATAATGTATATTTCGATGGCTCATATGTTTGAGTTAAGGGAATTACCTTATTTAAGTATTAATAAATATCCTAAGAATTATGCTTTTAGTTTATTATTACTATCTACTTTATTTTTAATATATGGTTTTGATATTTTAAAAAACGGATATAAGAATTTTATTCATAAGACTCCTAATATGGATACTTTAGTAAGTATAGGTGTTTTAAGTAGTTATTTATATAGTTTATATAGTACTTTTATGATTATAAATGGTAAGTATGAATTTACTCATATGTTATATTTTGAATCTGTATCAATGGTTATATTTTTTATTAAATTAGGCAGATTTATTGATCTTAAAAGTAAGAATAAGACTAAGGAAGCAATAAGGAAGTTGTCACTTATAACACCAGAAAAAGCACTTGTATTAGATAATGGTAAGCAAAAGGAAGTTACGATTGATGATGTTAAAATAGGAATGACTTTGGTCGCTAAACCAGGTATGAAGGTTGCAGTTGATGGAGTTATTACTAAAGGAGAAACACATTTAGATGAAACTTTTATTACTGGGGAATCTATTCCTGTTAAAAAGAAAATTGGTGATAATGTTGTAGCTGGTAGTATTAATTATGATGGTTTAATTTTTTATAGAGCGGAGAAAATAGGACGTGAATCAACTATTTCAGGAATAGTTAAGTTAGTTTTAGAAGCAACTAATACAAAGAGTAAGATAGCTCGTTTAGTAGATAAAATAAGTAGTTATTTTGTACCGGTAGTTTTAATTATTGCATTTTTATCTTTAATAGTTAATTTAGTTTTAAGAGTCCCTGTAAATGAATTAATAAACACATTTGTTTCGGTATTAGTTGTAGCATGTCCTTGTGCTTTAGGGCTTGCAACTCCTTTAGCTATTGTTGTTAGTGAAGGTTTATGTGCTAGTCATGGAATTTTAGTAAAGAATAGTGAGACATTAGAATTAATAAATAAGGTTGATACAATTGTTTTTGATAAAACAGGTACACTTACTTATGGTAATTTAAAAATATCTAAGTTATATAATTATAGTAATGAAAGTAATGATCGTTTATTAAGTAAAGTATGTAGTTTAGAAGCACAGTCATCTCATCCGATAAGTAAAGCTTTTACTGATTATCAAAAAGAAAAAGATTTAAAAATGTATGAAGTTGAAAATTTTAAAAATATAGATGGTATTGGATTAGAAGGTAAGATAAATGGTGATAAAATATATTTAGGTAATGCAAAGATTCTAAAGAAGTTAAAGATAGAAAATAAATATCAAGATGATGAAGAAAAATTATCTTTAAATGCTAATAGTGTTGTTTACGTTGTAATAAATAAAGAGATTAAGGCGTTAATAGGGGTAAGTGATATTATTAGAAATAATATAACTGATACTATATGGGAACTTAAAGATAATAATATAGAAGTTATAATGTTAACTGGCGATAATGAAAATACGGCAAAAATTATAGCAGATTCATTAGGTATTAAGAAAGTTATTGCCGATGTATTGCCGGAAGAAAAGGCATCTGTTATTAAAAAGATGAAAGATAAAGGTCATATTGTTATGATGGTAGGGGATGGAATTAATGATGCACCATCTTTAGCAAACGCAAATATAGGAGTTTCAATAAGTAATGCAACTGATATTGCTACGCAGACAGCAGATGTTATTTTGCTTAATGATGATATAAAGAAAATTAATCATTTAATTAAGATAAGTAAATATACAATAAGAAATATAAAACAGAATTTGTTTTGGGCTTTCTTCTATAATGTGTTAATGATACCAGCAGCATTAGGTTTATATCCAAATATAAAGTTAAATCCAATGCTTGCTTCGCTAGCAATGACTTTAAGTAGTTTGACTGTTGTATTTAATGCTTTAAGACTTAAAAATATAAAATTAGAAAGAAGAGATGAAAATGTTTAGTAAAAAGATAAAAAAGATAATTGACATAGAAGGAATGCATTGTAATCATTGTGTTATGAAAGTAGAAAATGCTTTAAAAGAGATAGAACAAGTAGCTAAAGTAAAGGTAAATTTAACTAAAAAACAAGCAGAAGTATATTTAAATGGAGATGTAGCTGATGAAATTTTAATTAATGCGATTAAGGATGTTGATTTTGATGTGGTTAAAATTTCATAAATGGAAGTAAATCGGGTAAGATTTACTTTTTTAAATAGAGAAAAGTGTTATAATTATTTTGGTAATAAAGTATGTTTAGAAAGGTAAGGTAATTTATGTAGAGTATTATATTTAAAAATAAGAAAGTAAGAGGTAGGAGTAGAATTATGAAGGAACAAGTTGAAAATAACAATTTAAGATTGATGGTTTTTAAGAGTGCGTCTGAGTTAGGACAGAAGATAGATGAACATTTACTTGATATGTATGGTTTAGATAAAGATAAATATACGTTTATTATACCTATTAAAGAAAATTTCTTTGAAGATGGTCATTTTAAGGTTGAAATAAATGATACAGTACGTGGTACTGATATGTTCTGTCTTACAGATATAGGTAATTATTCAGTAGAATATAAAATGCATGGTATGATAAATCATACAAGTCCTAATGATTTGATTGTAGAGTTAAAGGATGGAATAGGAGCAAGTAATTGCCATGCTAAGAATATTAATATAGTAATGCCACTATTGTATGCAGGAAGACAACATAGAAGAAATACACGTGAAAATTTATTATGTGGTATGACACTTCGCGAAATAGATGAAATGAGTCGTATAAAAAGTTTTATTACGTTTGATGCACATGATCAAGGTGTTGAACATGCTATACATAATATGGAATTTGATAATATTTTTGCGACAAATGCAATATTAGAAAGACTTATTGGAGATTTAAGTGCTAATAGACTTAAAAAGTTAGTATTTGTAGCTCCTGATAATGGGGCGACAGGAAGACGCAATGTTTATTTGAATTCTTTTAATTCTAAGTTTATTCATAGAGAAGCTGGAAGTTTTATTAAACAAAGAGATTATAATAATTTAGTAGATGGTAAATATCCTGTTATAGCTCATGAATATTGCGGTAATGATGATTTAGATGGATATACAGCAATAGTTAGTGATGATATGATCTCTAGTGGTGGTTCAATGTTTGATGTTATTTTAGAACTTAAGAAAAGAAATGTTAAATACATATATTTAGTTACAACATATTGCTTATTTACTAAAGGTATAGATAAATTTAAAGAATTGTATGAACAAAAAATGTTTGATGGAGTTTATACAACAAATTTATCTTATATTCCAGAAGAGTATCAAAAAGAAAAATGGTTACATATTTGTGATTGTTCTAAACTAGTAGCTGAAGTTATTTATAATATTCATAATGATTTATCTATTTCTTATATATTAAGAGATAAATCTTATCCAGTAAAATTAGTTGAAGAAAAGTTTATGAAAGAGAAAAAATAATTTAATTTCTTTGTTTTTTCTTAAAAAGTTCACAAAATCTTAACAATTGATAACTATTATTAGTATTGATGAAAGGAAAGAATGAGATGAAAAAAGAAAAAGATATTATTTGTTCAAAATGTAATTCGAAAATACCTAGTGATTCAAAATTTTGCTTTGTTTGTGGAGAAAAGGTAGATAAACAAGAAGAGGTTGTTGTTGAAACGGTACCACATCGTGGAAGACCAAAGAAGATTGTTGATGTAGATAGTGTTTCAAAGAATGATGAAATAATAAAAAAAGAAGAGGTTAAAGAAGAAATAAAAGAACAACCAAAGGTTGATAATAATGTACCACCTGTTAATAATATTGGTTCTACAAATAAAAGCTCATTTGAATCTAAAAAGAAATATATTTATCCTGTTATAGCAGTAGTTGTAACGTTTGTATTATGCTTTGGAGCTTTTACTTGTTTTTATGAATATTATTTGAAACATTTAGTTATTGAAACAACTAAAAGAGAAGTTACTGTAACAGATACTGGTATATCTGAGGCAGTAGAGAAGGTTTATGATTCAGTAGTAGTAGTTGAGAGTTATGTTAAGAATCAACTATATGCTACGGGTACTGGTTTTGTGTATAAAGTAGATGGAGATAAAGGATTTATATTAACTAATAATCATGTTATTGAGAATGCAGATGAGATAAAGGTTGTATTTACAAATAATGAAAGAGAAAAAGTTGATTTAGTTGGTAATGATTCATATTCAGATGTTGCACTTCTTGCGGTAGATAAAGAAGAAGTTATATCTGTTGCGGAGATTGGTAGTAGCGAAGATTTAAAAATAGGAGATACAGCTTTTGCAGTTGGAGCTCCGCTTGATTCTTCTATTTATGCTTGGACGACAACACGTGGTATTATTTCTGGTAAGAATCGTAATGTAGAAGTTACAACAGCAACTAATGGATTTTATTCTAATTCATATGTTATGGAAGTATTACAAACTGATGCAGCGATAAATAACGGTAATTCAGGAGGACCTTTATGTAATAGTAATGGTCAAGTAATTGGTATTACTAACATGAAATTAGCTAGTGATAAAATAGAAGGAATGGGTTTTGCAATACCAATAGAAACAGCAACAAAAATTGCCGAAAGATTTATTAAAGGTGAAAGTATTTCTTATCCTTATATAGGTGTAACTGTTGCTGATGCTAAAGCTACTTATATGAATCCTACTGCTAGTGGTGTTTATGTTCAAGAAGTTGAAAAAGGTTCTCCTGCTGATAAGGGCGGACTTAAAAAAGGAGATAAAATTCTTAAAGTCAATGATGTAGAAGTAGAAAATTCGTCATTCTTTAAATTCCAATTATATAAACATGATGTGGGAGAAAAAGTAAGAATTACTGTTCTAAGAGATGGAAATGAAAAGGTATTAGATGTTACTTTAGGAAGTAAAGGAATGAATACTTAGGAAATTGATTATTCAATTTCCTTTTTTGTAACTTATATGTAACAAATAACTGATATAGTGATATAAAGAGGTGATATTATGCAGTATGTAAAAGCAATTAAAAGTTCATTTTTATTCTTTCCTTTAGTAGCTTTATTAATTACTGTTCCTTTTATTATAAGTAATTATCATAAATATGGTTCTATTCATAAATTAAGAACTTTTATAATATATTCTTTTGTATTATATCTTTTAACAATATATTTTTTAGTAATATTACCATTACCTAATATTGATGAAGTTAGCAAACTTACAACGCCGACGATGAATTTAATTCCTTTTTCTTTTGTTGGCGATTTTATTAAAGATAGTCCTTTAGTATTAAATGATCCTAGTACTTATATAAAAGCTATTTTAGATTCATCATTCTATGTAGTTATTTTTAATATATTTATGACGATTCCTTTAGGTATGTATTTAAAATATTATTATAAATGTAGCTTTTTGAAGACTAGTTTAATTTGTTTTTTAGTTAGTTTGTTTTTTGAAATTACTCAATTAACAGGTCTTTATTTTATTTATCCAAGACCTTATAGATTATTTGATGTAGATGATCTTATATTAAATACATCTGGGGGAATGATTGGATATGGAATTATGTGTTTAATAGATAAGTATTTACCATCTAGAGATAAAATAGATATGGAGTCTAAGACTTTAGCTAATGTTGTTTCACCTTTAAGAAGACTAACTATAGCTTTTTTAGATTTATTTTTGTATTTTATTTTAGTTATTATTATGAGTATTTTTATAGGTAATCATCATGTATTAATTGTATCTTTTATAATATATTATTTAATTATTCCAGTAATATTAAAAGAAAGAACAATTGCTAGTAAATTTTTAAATGTTAAGAAAAGTTT
>DEUO01000091.1:486-3071 GCA_002362595.1 Caryophanales bacterium UBA3260 | reverse complement strand
TACGCGACTAATATCGTGTTTTACACGACTTATTTTTAGATGAATAAATCTGTTTCTGTTATTCCTACATCACTACTTACTGTAGTATATTTTACTTGTATTTTTACTTTAGATTTTTTATTAAAAGTTCCTTCTGTTTCAACTGTAAAACCTAAATTATCAATTGCATCATCTAAAGGTTTACTACTATCAAAATTATGAGTATATGTTCCTACCATTTTATCATCTACTAATAGTTTTACTTCATACTTATCAATTAATGTTTTGCCTACTTTATCTTCTCCTGTTGTTTCATAAGAAATGCCTTTTATAACATACATTGTAGAATTATTACTACTCATAATACATCCACTTACATATAAAGGGGTCTTAGGATCATTTATAAGGTCAATAGTTATAGTATCAGTTTTCATTTTAGATTTTATTACTTTTATTTCTTTACTAGTAAATAGAATTATATTTATTATGATTATTATAATTAATGTACTTATAATAATATTTTTAGTTTTAATATGTTTTTTATATTTAGTATCATCTATTTTATTTTTTATCTCTTCTTTTTTATATTTTTCTTTATATTCTCCATCTACTATTTCTTCTACTCTTACATTAAATATATTGCTTAAAGCAATTAGCATCATTATATCTGGTGCATTAATTCCTTTCTCCCATTTAGAAATTATTTTATTTTCAACACCTAATAGGTCTCCTAATTGTACTTGGGTTAAGCCTTTAGATATTCTTAATTTTGCAATAAATTTACCCATTTTTTCTAAATTCATATAATCATCCTTTCATGATTATTAATAAATTAATAATATTAATAATATCATAAAGATTATAATTTTAAAATATATTACCAGATAAAAAAATTCTCTTTGGGAGAGAATTTTTGTTAGTTATTTTTTTTAGATAAATCAGTCTTTTCTTCTACATAATTTTCATATTTACCAGATGTTGTTGCATCACCTTTTACTTTATATGATAAATGGTTATAGGTATCTGAACCTGCTCCAATAGAGCGATAGATGTTAATAATAAAGCCATAAGAATTTTTATATCCTAAATCATTTAAAGTATTTAAAGTGTTATCAATGACATTAGCAAAATCTTCTGTACCATATGAACCTTTAACATTAATAATATATTTAAATTCATGATCATTTAAGAATGTATTTGGATTAGAAGATATGTATTTTTCAAAATTAAGTGAACTACTCTTTTTATATTGTTCTTTTATATCATTTTCTATAGCATATCTATCGTAGTATTCGTCACAATCAGCACAATCGCCATAGAAGAAGCAGTTTTCTTTAGGATATAAAGAAACAGATACATCTTTAGCATTTGTTGCTATTTTTATTTTTTCAATCATTTTTGCTTTTATATCATCTAAGAATAAAACATCTAAATAGTTATCTTTAACAACATATTGGTTAAGTCCTTCGTTGTAAGCCATAGATGTTATAGAGAATTTACGCCCTTTATCATCACTACAATTATTACGAACTTTTTGTCTTATTGATTTTTCATTAACATAGTTTTTGATTGATTTTGCATCGCAAGTAAAGTTAATGTTATAACGATTTTTTATTGTTTTAGTTATAAATTCTTCTTCGGTTTCAGCTTTTACTTCTACTTGAGTATGTAATAAAATACGATAGAATTCTTCATGATAGTTCTTTTCGAAATAAAGGGGGATTGCTATTATAGCAATGAAGAATAATATATAACCTAATTTTGGCAAAGCTTTTAAGTTTTTATAGTCAGTAATTAGTTTTGTAATCATATTACTGGTAATCATACCTATAAAACCAATAATAGCAGTTGCTAAGGAATAATACATATATAAGTCTGCTTGATCTTCTTTAATCATAGATATGAGAAATGCTATTACAGCGCAGAATATACCACCTACTAAAATTGTTTGCGGATATGTAGATGCTTCTTTGTCTTTGATAGCACAGAAAATAGATAATAGAATAATTATAATTGGAATTCCTAAAAATAGTTTTATATCTACATTTAAAGTTGCATAAAGTAAACCAAAAATAGCTATTGAATTTAATAAGGACATACCTAGTATTTTTTGCATAGCTACTGATGCTTCTCTTTGTTCTTTCTGTTCTTCTTGCAATTTAGCTTCAGCATTTTCTCTTTCTATTTTTTCTTGAGCTATTTTATCATAATAACTTTGAGGTATTTCAATGATATTTTGCGGTTGTTCATCTAATTGTTCAGGAATTTCATCTTGAAAATTATTAGGGTTATTTGTTTCTGGTAAATTATTATTTTCTTTTGGTAAGTCAAAAATATTATTATTATCATTATTATTTGGCATTTTATCACTCTATTCTTTTTTTATTATATCATAAATATTTTTTATTTAGTATAAAAGCTATTTTAACCATTTATATTTTTTGTAAAAATGTCGTCCAATTATAAGAGTTATAAGTAAGATAATAGTAAAAATAGTTATTAGATCGACGGTATTTGGGTTAGTAATTGTTTCTTCATAGTTTATTTGTAGATAGATATCAGTATCTGACATTATAAATTTATTATCTGTTAAAGTAATAGTATTA
>DEUO01000091.1:0-280 GCA_002362595.1 Caryophanales bacterium UBA3260 | reverse complement strand
AGTATTACCATAAGCATTAGTTAATGTAATGGAAGATAATTTATATCCAGAATTAGGTATAACATTTATGTTTATAGTATCAAATTCATCGGCGTTATTAGGTACTGTTATAGTTCCATATGGAGGACTATTTGTTATTATATTAAGTTCATATTTATATATAAGTAGGTTGTTGTTATCAGTAGTAAAGAATATTTGATTACCTACTTTATACATATCTGTTATATTATTATTTAATTTTATTTCATTTATTATAGTACCAGTATTATCTAATGCTTAT
>DEUO01000106.1:9017-10023 GCA_002362595.1 Caryophanales bacterium UBA3260 | reverse complement strand
ATAATAAAGATTGTATTTATAAGATAGATATTATTTATTATGTAGATATAGTTAGAAGTTTAGTAGAGTTAGGTGAAGACTTGAATTTACTAAGTGATATTGTTTGGATAGAATCTCTTGGAGTTAGAAATTTTAGTATAACAGAATATTCTTATTTAGAAGTTAAAGAATTATATACTATATTAAGTGACATTGTATATAAGTATACTTATCTTACAGATGGAGTTAGTGAAAAGTTCGGTATTCTATATCAATGGATGTTAAATAATATTTCATTTATTAATGAAGATGAGAACAACCACGAAAATAGGGATAATTTTAATAATGTAAATAAAGTATTTAGTTATATGATGGGTGGAAGACTTTCATATGCAAAAGCTTTTCAGTTACTTTTAGATGTTGCTGGTGTAGATGCTAAGATAGTTTATTCAATGGGAGCAGATGAAAGTATCGGCTATTATGATGGCGAAAAAGTATATTCATTACTTGGTAATTCTGATTATGCATTACTTCGTGTTAACTTAGAAGGCAAAAATTATTATTGTGATATTGCTTGGGATAGCTTAATAAAAGAATTTATTTTTGCAGATAGTTTGAGAATGTTTTTAGTTTCAAAAGATGAATTAAAGAGAAGACAAAAATATGTTGGTGAAGGCAATGTGGTAAAGAGTTATTCTTATCATGGTGATGATGCTGATGATTTAATAATGTTTTCAAAATATAGGATTACTGAAGTAGATGAGATATTTGAAGAGATAAGTAAAAATGATTCATTACTTGTTGGTGCAGAGTTAAATTATGCATTTACAGAAGATAAGATAAATAAAGAAAAGAAAATGTTAGGTGAGTATAAAGAGAATTCAAGCGAATATAAAGATATAGAATTTAGTATTTCATCCTCAGAAGAATTACTAAAAATGTATAAAAAAGATATTAATAAATATGAAGATAGTAATAAGGAAATATTTAGTAAATATAAAGATTTCTTTATGGATAAATATTATGG
>DEUO01000106.1:0-8843 GCA_002362595.1 Caryophanales bacterium UBA3260 | reverse complement strand
TTTCTTTATGGATAAATATTATGGTATAGAAGAAGATCAAAATATAGATAAAAGATTATTAAGTTATAGAATATCTGAATATGTTTATGATGTGCTAAAAGAATATTTAAATGAAAAATAATATAAACATCTTAAATTGATTAAGATGTTTTTTGTTGTAATAATCTAATAATAGTTTATAATATGTTTTTAAAGAGACAGGGGAAGAATAATGAAAGTAAATAGAAAAGAAAAATTTATAAAACTATTATTAGCAGTAATGGCACGTACGGGGTTGATTGTTGAAACATTTGATTTTGAAAAAGAGTTACTAGTTATGATGGAAGATCGTCGTTATGCTGATTTATTTTATTTTTTTGAAACAATGGATGATATTAATTTTACTGAGCTTTTAAATCAATATAGAGAAGAAGGATTAATAGATACTACTTTTACTTTAAGAGAAGTTACAATACGTATATCAAATGAAATGTTTTATAATGTATCTGATCAGATATTATATCAATTTGATGATAATCTTATAAAACTAATGGAAATGTTATTAAGAGAATTAGATTTAAGTAGAAGTTTACAACAAGAAGTATCTGCATCAGTAATGGCAAGATACTGTTTAAGTAATCCAAATGGAATGCATACTGTTAAGCCAGTTAGTAGTATTGTGACTGATGGTGATGTTAGAAAAGCGTTTGCTGGTTCAACAGGATGTATTATTGTTGAAAACGCAACATTTCTAGTTATTCAAGATTATATAGATAAGAAACTAAATGATTTTCAATTATTTTATAAATTTGAAGATAAAAGATTTGTTTTAAGATTAGTAAGAGAAATAATAGATTTTTATAGAAGAATAATGAATAATACTAATAGAGTAGAAGAAGATGAAAGATTTGAAAGATTAGATAATATCGAGGGGTATAAATATAAAAAATATGTTTAATAGATATTTAATTTACAACTATTTAATAGTTGTTTTTTTATGAATTAATATAACTTATAGTAAAAGATACTATAAAAGTATTGACAAATTATTACATATGGTTTAATATACTATATGTAAGGAGGAGATAGAATGATAAAATACTTGGAAATAGGGGCGACGATATTTGGATTGCTACAGGGTTTACTTGCGATGTTAAATAAAAGGAGTAATTGGATAGCTTATGGGATACAGATGTTATTAATGATAATATTTTCTTTAGCAATGAAGTTATATGGTGATGTTGCAAATAATGTGTTTTATTTGGGAGTTGCTGTAGTAGGATTTATTATTTGGAATAGTAAAGATAATAATGATATTAGAGAATGTTCTTTTAAAGAAAGAATTATATATTTAATTGTTATTGCATTAGGAACTATTGGAGTAGCAGCTGTGTTAAGTAAAACAGACGATCCACTACCTTTGCTTGATGCATTTACAACGGTATCTAGTTTTGTTGCTACATATTATATGATGGTTAAGAAAATAGATACATGGATTATATGGTTTGTTAATGATATATTTTATGCTATTGAATACTTTATCTTACCAGATCAAGCTCTATACTTATTTTGTCTAAATGTTGTGTGGACATTTATGGCAGTTGGTTCTTATATTAATTGGAAAAAAGTAATGATAGAAAAAGGATGTTAAATATGAAAAAAATATATTTTGCTGGCAAATTTACATTAGAGAAAGATGACAAATTATCTTTATCAGAAAAGTTGGTAAATGATTTTAGATCTATTATATTGGGAGATTCTAAGAAATTGACTTATGCAGACGATAATTTAAAATTAAATGATAAATACGTTTATAGTGGACCATTTTACTGTGAACAAGCTTCTAATGGCGATTATACATCAACAGATTGTAATGTTGTTTTAGATGCAGAATATAAATCAGTAGCTGATTGTGATATATACTTTGCAATGTTTGATGAACATTTCTCTGTAGGAACAATAGTAGAATTAGGATGGGCATTAAATTTAGATAAAGATATTATTATTTACTATAAAGAAGAAATATCTAAATATAAAATAAAATCTGATTATTGGTTTGCAATTGGTGATGCAATTAAGAGAAGTAATAAAATAAAGATATATGGATATAGTGATAAGAAAGATGCAATTAATATGATAAGAAAAGAGGTATTAGGTTATGAAGTATAAAGAGTTTGAACTTATATTATCATCATTTAAATGTGATAAGAATTGCCCTTATTGTACGGCTAAAATAACGAAATGGCCTGGGGTTGATGATAATTTAGATATGCTAGAAGAAAAGTTAAAATACCTAAAAAAAGAAGGAATAACATTTAGATACTTTATATTGTGCGGTAATGGAGAACCTTCTTTAACTAATTTTGAAAATTTTAAAAAGATAGCTGATGCTACTCGTAATGTAAATATATTTGATGAAAAGAGATTACAATCTTCTGGTAATATATTTTATGAAGATGAAAAACTTGATTATATTAAAGATGATTTTATTATAGAAATTACAAGATGTGATTTTGATTCTAAAAAAGATAAGGAGATATTAGGATATAAGAGAGATTATATTAATAGTGAAAATTTTAAGAAAGCTAATGTAAGATTAAATTATGTTATGTTAAAAAATAAAAGTTTTGAGGAATACTTAGAAGAAATAAAAAAATATATTGATGAATATCCAAATATTAAGACGGTTAGTTTAAAGACATTAAATTTAAATACTAAAGATGGAAAGATAGATAATAAATATTCTAAATGGATTATAGATAATGCTCTTACAAAAGATGATGCTGATAATGTTATTAGTTGGATGAGTAATAATGCTAATTTTGTAACTAAAGATATGAAATTTTTTGATAGATATGAATGGATATATAATGGGGTTCCTGTTACTTTTTATGCTAAGAAGTTAGATTATGGATATTCAAATATCGTTTATTATGGTGGAAGATTGGTAGATTATCATTTAAATGATATTGTATTAAAGAAGGAGATATAGTTATGGTTGTATTAAGATTAGGTAAGATAAATAATGAAGAAAGGAAGTTTATTCCTACAAAGAAAGAATATTTAGATAGATATCTTAATAGTATGAAAAAAATAGAAGAATATGAATTAACACAAACATATAAAGATGGATATAAATATCGAAGATATAATGATAATGGCGATTGTAAGTATACTGTTAATAATAAGATGAGTAAGATTACTGATGTAAGAGAAAGTAATGAAGAAGAATTTTTAGAGGTAATGAAAGAGAATGGTCGATGTGTTAGAAAAATAAGAAAGTATTATAATGATGGACCTTATGAAATAGATGTAGATTGTTTTATAGAACCTGTAGAAATGGTAATGATAGAAGTTTCAACTGATAAAGCTCCTCTTGATGAATATGTTCCACCAAAAGGATTTGTAGAAGTAAGCAATACTAAAGTATATGAAAATTATGGAATTTATAATGGTAGTATAAAATCTGTTGGGACAATAATAGAAGGAACAGATGGTGTAGGTAAAAGCGTTACTATTGAGGAACTAATAAAAAAAGGTATTATATGTCAAGATAGATGTATGGATGTAATATCAAGAAATATGTTATTTGATATAAGTATGGAAGATAGAACAAAAAAATATCAAGAATATCTAAAAAAGATAGATAATAAAATAATATTTTTAGTTAATAATGATAAAAAAGAATTAGAAAGTAGAATAAATAAAAGAGAAGTATTGAGTCAATATGATGAAGAAGCTTATAGGTACAATCAATTATATTTAGATACATATAATTATATGAAAGATAGGAATATGACAGAAGATAAACTTTATTTAGTTGATTGTACTAATCTTACCTTAGAAGAACAAGTTGAAAAGATAGAAAGGATAATTAATGCCTAGTATAGCAGCACATTTTGGATGTGCTTCTCTTGTATATGATAAAATAAAAAATAAGGTAAGTGATAAAGATAAATTTTATATGGGATGTATATTACCTGATGTAATTGATATAGAAGATAGTCATTATAAAAATAAAGGAGAGTACTATTTAGTCCCAGATATAGAAAGATTTAAAAAAGAAATAAAGATAGATGAGGATATAAAGAAAGGATATTTATGTCATTTATTACTTGATAAATATTTTTTAGATGAATATGTAATTAGAAATATTAAAAATTATGATAAAATTAATTTATTTTCAGCAAATATGATATATAATGATTATACGAACTTAAATGCAATGTTAGTTAGTGATTTTGAAATAGATTTAAAATATATTAATAAAGTTATTGAAAAGATACCAAGATATTTTAATATAATAGAAGATAAATATAAGTTAAATTTAGATAGCATTAATAATTTAAATGGTGGTAATATAGATTTTATTGATGTAAATAAGTTTGAATTATTTATTAAAAATATATCATTAAGAATTGCAAAAGATATAATGAGGTGAAAAAAATGAATTTATCAGTAGTAGGATGTGTTTTTGTTTTAGATAATGAAGTAAATGCTAATAAAAAGAAGAATGACATTAAAACTTTAAAAGTATTAATTAATAAAGAAACTGGGGAGCTTGTTAGAAGTGAGTTTAGTGAAGATTTGGGAATAAAAGATAATATAAGAAATAAAATAAAAAATATTATTGGTAGTGATAAATTTCATTTAGAACAAGTTTATACGTTAGGTGAAAAAAGATTCTTTGGTGATAATAGAATAGATATATTGTATATGGGTCTTACTAATATAAATAATATAAAAAAGTTAGATGATAATTATGACCTAGTAGATTTTAGAGTAGTAGAAGATAAAGAATTAATTGTAGGAGATAATAACTATAAATATAAGACAGATAAAGTACTTAAAGCAGGTAGTTTAGAATATTATCATAAGATAAAAGTTGATGATATAGGTATGGAAAAGAATTTATTAGAGATGATGATAGTTTATAAACATTTAAGATCTAGAATGGATAGTACAGATATATGTTTTAAATTATTGCCTGATGAATTTACATTAGAAGACGTAAGGATAGTTTATGAATTGATTAAAGATGTTAAAGTAGATAAATCTAATTTTAGAAAAAAGATAGTTAAATATTGTACTAAAGTAGATGTAGTAGAGGATAAGAAAGGATATAGACCTTCACAAAAGTATAAATTTAATCCTGATAGTGTTAAAGATTGGATTTAATATGTAGATAGGTTATGGATAGAATATAGATAGGAGGAAGAGATATGATATTAGCAACTAATAATAAAGGTAAATTAAGAGAGATAAAAGATATATTAAATGAATATGAAATAAAGAGTTTAGATGAAGCTGGAATAGATATAGATGTAGTAGAAGATCAAGATAGTTTTTATGGTAATGCATTAAAGAAAGCTAAAGAGATATATGAAATAGCTAAAGAACCAGTTATAGCTGATGATTCAGGTTTATGTATTTTAGTTTATAATGGATGGCCTGGTGTTATGACTCATAGATTTGTTGGAGAAGATGCAACTGATGATGATAGAAATAATGCTATTTTAGATAAAATGGTTGGTGAAAGTAATAGAACAGCTCAAGTTGTATGTAATTTAGTTTATTATGATGGAAGTAATGAAGTAGTCGGGAAAGGTGTTTTAGACGGAATTATTTCACTAGACCGAAGGGGAACAAATGGATTTGGTTTTGACGATATCTTTGAGTTACTAGAGGGACGTACCTTAGCAGAATTAACAAGTGAAGAAAAAAATACTATAAGTGCTAGAAGATTAGCAGCAGAAGATTTAAAGGAAAAATTAAGAGAAATAAAGAATATATAGTGCGCTTTTAAAAGCGAAAATGTCGATTATTGTTACAGTGATAGTTAGAGATAATTAAATAATAAAAAAGTTTTAAAAAAGTACTTGCATAATAAAAAAATATATGGTATATTATAATCACTTAATAGAGAGATTGTTGCAGGTGTAGGTGTTATCGTCTAATCTTGATTCGCGTCTTGGTTAGGTGATAGTACTTACTTATCTCATATGGGTCAAAAGCTCGTGTGGGGTTCTGTATACAGCAGGCTTTCGCAAGTTTGTTGTATATAACTTTCTCCATATTAACT
The DNA here is from genome assembly GCA_002362595.1 of Caryophanales bacterium UBA3260. The sequence goes on along the minus strand of DEUO01000106.1, from coordinate 2,782 downwards.
ATTATTCTCTGTTAATATGGTTCGGGAGTTCCTGTTCAGTTTCAAATTTATCAAGCTATTAAGTAGTATGATCATATGAGGAGACTTGGTAAGGGGTACTAGACATTCTGTCTTTATGTATAGTATTTTAATTTATCCTCGGAAAAGTGAGTTGGGATGACAGCCAATTCATTTTTTTTTGCTTAGAAATCAGCGCGATTAGAATATATTGATATATGGTTATTTATTTATTATATGAATGTATAGTTTATGATTTTATATGTGTAATATAGTACATTCATGGTTTTTTATTATATAATGAGTGTGTAGGTTGAGGTTTAGGTATTATTTGGAATGATTTTAAATAAACAACATTGCGTCTATTTTTATAACGGAGGTTTTATTATGAACGAATTATTAGATAAAGTTAGTATTATGGTAGATGAATCTGTTATGATTCCTTTTGATATTAAAGGTATTGTAAAAGCTATATGTAGAGGTTATGTAAGGGAGAGCAATGGGAAAATTCCTTTGGATGGAATAGAAAATGTTTGTAATACAACTTTTGTTAAGATAGATAGCGATAATACGAGTTTTACTGGTGAAAATAAAATAATGGGTGAGACTGATACAAAGTATGATAAGAATTGTAATGTAAGTCATGTTATGAGTTATGTTGAGTTTAGCAATATGATAAAGTTAGTAACTATTTTGTGTCATGAGCTTGGACATGTTATGACTGAATTTAATCCGTGTGCAATAAGTAATGGTGTTTATGGAGTGGTTAAAAGGACTGCAGGTATATATACTAATTGTGAATATAATGATAGTGGTGATTTATTAGCTTCTGGTTTATATGGCTTTAGGATTTCTGATGGATTTTTAGAATCGATTTGTAGTAGAATATTTGCGTCACAAGAATTTAGAGAAGAAATATTAGAGTGCGGTATTGATTTAAAAGATTATGTATATAAGGATGAAAGATTATTTCCTTCTAGAATATACGACGAATATAAAGCTTGTTTTGAATTGTTTGATTATGTGATGGATGGGGTTTTGTTTGATTTTTCGTGTAAGAAGTATGAAGATAATAAGAGTTTAGTAGATGATATTAATAAATTAAAAATAAATAAAATATTTGGATATTTGGATGCAAGTAATGATGCGTTGTGGAAACTTAAGAGGTATGAAGGCAAAGAGAGAGACGAGGAATTTTTAAGTTTGATGGCGGATTATAAGGATAAGAAAGATACGGCGGTTAATTTAGTTTATGTACTTTTGGATATGTATGGAAAAGATGTAGATGATGAGAGATTTAAGGAATTGTTAGATGCTTATGCTAATGGATTGGATAAGCAGAAATTGCTTCCGATTTCTAGTACTGATTTTGGGATGCCTTCTATGAGTTAGATGGATTTTATTAGGTGTTGATAATAGAGAAGTTATAAACAATAGTTTTGATTCTGAGGAATGCTTATTTATGTTTTGGAATGTTTTAGTATTGATTTAAGATGTTTAGTTATTTAATATAAAGGAGAAGTGTTATGGGTATTTTAGGTGATTACTTATTATATAAGATGGTAAATGAAAGAAGTGAAGAAGAGAAAGATAAGGAATATAGGGATTACTTTGATAGTGAGATAGAGTTTGATGATTATGGTGATGTAGATATAGATGGTGATGCTGATGACTATGGGTATGACGAGGATGAGTTAGATTCTGAGAACGACAAGTGGGAGTAGTCTTAACAATGTGGAGACATGTTGTTTTTTTATTTGTTTAATTAAGATAGTAATAATAAATGTGATTTTGATTGTGTAACAATTAATGATTAAAATAATTTACGTATTAAGTTAATTAAATATTTTGTTATATAAGATTTTGTGATATAATTTATTTAGTTGAATATTTATTTAAAGGGGGATTATTATGAAAGCTATAGAAGTCGCAAAATGGTTTATTAATGAATTACATCCAGAGCCTTTAAAATTACAAAAGCTATTATATTTAGCTCAAGGATTTTCCTTTGCTTTTTATGATAGAGAATTATTTGAAGATAATATTGAAGCGTGGGTTCATGGACCAGTTGTACCTATTGTATATCACGAATATAGTAGTTTTAAATATAATCCAATAAGTATGAATTATGAACTTAATGATTTTTCAAAAGATGATCAAGATGTTTTAAATTATGTTAAAGATAATTATGCTAAGTATGATTCTAAATTTTTAGAAGAAATGACACATAATCAAGAGCCATGGTTAATGTCAAGAGATGGTTTAGATCCAGATGAAAAGTCAGATAAGACAATATCAAAGAGTGCGATAGCTAGTTATTTTACTAGTTTTATTAATCAACCAGAAGAAGAAGCGTGGGATTAGAATTATGACAGGGGAGATTTGCTGTTAAGCCGAGTGATGGAATTGAAAAAGTTAGACCAGTTTTAGTTATCGGTAATGATGCTAATAATAATCTACAATATGTTGATATTCATTATGTTATTATTTCTTCTTCAGCTGAATGTGGCGAATATGACGTATTTATTGATGAAGAACAAGCTAAAAAAATTGGTTTAGCTAGAAAATCAGTTATAAAAACTACAAAAGTTTATACAGGTAGTAAGACTAAATTAGGTGCTAAAATAGCTGATTTACCTGTGGATATTAAGAAAGAATTTATAGAAAAATATAAAAATTATCAAGATAATTTAATTAGTAAATTCAATGAGTTTTAAGGTAGATAGTAATATCTATTTTTTATATGATTATTGGCAGAAAAGATTTTCTTATTATTAATATATAT
>DEUO01000129.1:22583-34144 GCA_002362595.1 Caryophanales bacterium UBA3260 | reverse complement strand
AATTTATTATATTATAAGACCTGTTTTTTTCTTAATAGCTTTGCTTTTAATTATAATAATAAATATAATGGGGAGAAAGAATAAGATATTAAGAAGTATGATAACTTTTTTAGTAACTTTATTCTTATTAGTAATATTAGATAATTTAGTAGTTGTTACTTTTAAGATGATACCTGTTTTTTCTTATAATATAATAAATTATGAAGATATTAGAGTATATAATGGTATAGGAGTCAGGGTGTGGCAATGTAATAAGAATAATTATTCTAATTTATTAGTTGATCCTTTTTATAAGAATGGATATATGTGTGATGCAGATGATAGTGAAGCAGTTGATGCTAATTCGTTTTTAAATTCTGTTATAGAAAATTATGATGAATATAAAAATAAATATATAAAGATTAATGGTAAGATAAGTAAGAAGACTAGTCTTAGTTTTATAGAGATGCAACCTTATGAAGAAAGTAGTATTAAAGTTAATGGATATGTTACTTTTGCTGATAATATTACTTTAAGAATATTATTTAATGAAGAGAATGAAATACTTGGTAATTATGATGTATATGATGATATTATAGTTGTTGGACAGATAAAGAATATGGAAAAAGAGGGAAAGAATTATGTTATTTATATGTCAGATAGTAAAGTAGTAAGTGATGTAAGTTTAGATGAATATACACTTACTGTTACACCTTCTACTACTTGTCGTGATGATAAAAGTATCTTTAAGAGTGATAATTTAAATGTATATAGTCATTGTATAGAAGATATTATTATAGATTATGGAGAAAAGAAATATGAGTTATCTTCTGCTTTATCTTCTGGTAAAGTAAAGATAGATGAGCTTTATGAATCTCCTGATAATAAAGATACTAATGATGATGGTGATACTTTATATATGAATGATACTTATAATGTTATTGTATGTAATTCTTTAAATAGTAATGATGTTATTATAGGAGATAGTGATATGAAATTTGGAGATGTTGTTTGTGAAAGAAAAGTTGTTGAGTAAACTTTTCTTTTTTTCTTGTTAATTTTAATAATTTAAAATATAATTATATATGAAGAGTAAAAAGAAAAAAATTTACTAATTTATTTGGGTTTGGTATAATGGATATGGTTATTTTAGGAGGATTAGTATGGCAAAGGAAGAAAGTAAAAAGAAAAGTAATACAGTAAAGAAAACAACTGTAAGTAAAAAGACATCTGGTAATAAGGTATCTAAGAGTTCTTCAAGTAAGGTAGTAAGTAGTAAAAAAGCACCGATAAAAGAAGAAGTAAAGGAAACACCTAAAGTACCAGCAATAGTTCAAGAGGAGAATCATTTTGGAAGAACAATACTTGCTGCAGCATTAATTTTAGTTATGTTTTTAGCTGGATATTTAAGTATTAAATATAAAATGGATAGTGGGACATCTAAGGAAAGATATAATGCTACAGAGGATGAAAAAAGGTTTAAGGATGATTATGAGAGTTTGAATGGAACAACACGTTCTAACGGTCAAAAGAATAAGAATATTGAGATTAAATCTGATAATAATATTGTTTATATTAGTACACAGGAAGCAGCAGAGTTATTAGATTCAGGTTCAGGAGTTATTTATTTTGGGTTTTCATCTTGTCCATGGTGTCGTAATTTAGTTCCTGTTTTAGTAGATGCAATAAGTGCTACTGGTTTAGATAAAGTATATTATGTTGATGTAAGACCTGATGATAAACCTCAAAATGATATTAGAGATAGATATGAACTTAGTAATAGAGGTAAACCTGTTTTAGCTAAAGAAGCAGACCAATATTATTCAAAAATATTATTGCCTTTAGCAGGAATACTTGATGATTATGTTTTAACTAGTGAATCTGGAAAGAAGGTTAATATAGGAGAAAAGAGATTATTTGCACCAACTATTGTTACAGTAAAAGATGGGGAATTAATGAAATATCATATTGGTACTGTTGATAATCATGAAAAAGATGATAATGGAGATTTAAGAGATTTAACTAAAGAGGAAGAGGATCAATTGTTTAATACTCTTACAGAAATGTTTAGTGATTATTTAGGTAATGGATGTCAAAAAGATGGATGTTAATTCATCTTTTTTATGTTGGAAAATAGATGTTAATAGTTTATAATATTAGATGAGAGAGGGTGGGTTCATGAAAGTAATTTCTCTATTACCAGCTGATACTTATACAGTTGTTAAGAAATCTATTATTACTGAAGATGATAAGAATAATGTTATTGCTTTATATGAACCTATTATAGGACCTATTGCGACTTGTTTGTATTTTACTTTACTTAGAGATGCTCATTTATTAGATTTTATAAGTTCTGATTATACACATCATCATTTAATGTCAACAATGAAGAGTAGTTTAGATATTATAAAGTTAGCTAGAGAGTCTTTGGAAGGTGTTGGTTTATTAAAAAGTTATTTTAAGGAGGGAGAACCTAATTCTTATGTTTATGAATTATATTCACCATTAAGTCCTAAAGATTTTTTTGCATCACCGATATTTAATATTACTTTATATAATAATTTAGGTAAGGTAGAGTATGATTTAATTGTATCAGAGTATAGAATACCTAAAGTAGATAATAGAGATTATGTAGATATATCTAAACCTCTTAATTTAACTTATAAATCTTCTTCTAATGTAGAAGTTATTGAATCTAAGGAAAAGAATTCTTTGGGAATTAAGTTAGAAAGTAATATAGATTTTGATTTACTTATGGCTTCAATGCCAAAAGGAGTTATGGCTCATAATACTTTAACTAAGAAGACTAAGGAGTTAATTGAACAATTATCTTTTATTTATAATATTGATACTTTACAGATGGTAGAGATTTTAAGAATGGTTATTAATGAGAAGGGAACTTTTGATAAGGAAGATTTAAGAAAGGCAGCAAGAAATTATTATAAGTATAATAATAGTGGTAAGTTACCAACTTTGGTATATAGATTACAACCAGAGTATTTAAAGAGTCCTGAAGGGGATAGTAGTCCTTTAGGACAAATTGTATATATGTTTGAAAATACTAGTCCTTATGATTTTTTAAGAATTAAGAATAAAGGGGCTGTTCCATCATCTAGAGATTTAAGAATATTAGAAAATTTAGCTAATGATTTTAATTTAAATCCGGCAGTTATAAATGTATTAGTGGATTATGTACTTAAGAAGAATAATAATAAGATTAATCAAAATTTTATTGAAACAATAGCTGCACAATGGAAAAGATGTAACGTAGAAACAGCTAAAGAAGCTATGGAATTAGCAAAGAAAGAGAATAATAAATACAATAAGAAATTGGATAGTAAACAAGTTAAGAAGAGTGAAAATATTAAGCCAATTTGGTTTGATGAAGAACAGATAAAAGAAGAAATTAATGATGAACAAAGACAAGAGTTAGAGGATTTGTTGAAAGATTTTAGGTGATGTTATGATATCTAATAGAGTAGATGAAAATATGCTAAAAAAAGAGTATAGTAAGGCTTTAAAAGATGAACAATTTAGGAAACTTATAAAGAGATTAGAAGTAGATGATGAAGATGCAATGAAGTATACATCATCTTTAGAATGTACAGTATGTGAACTTAATAATTGTGCGAAGTGTGATGGATTAATTTATTGTAAGAATAGATTAGATGGACATGTTTTCTTTCCAATAAAAAATGGTAAACAGATTATTTTTTCTTATGCTCCTTGTAAATATCAGAAAGAAGAAGAAAAGAAGGAAATTAATCGACCTACTAGGGAGAAAGATATATTAAATGCTAAGATGTCAGATATAGATGTAACTGATAAGAAAAGATATGATGTTATAAAGTGGTTAAAAAGTTTTTATGATAAATATGATAAGACTAAAGAACAAAAAGGTTTATATTTACATGGAAATTTTGGATGTGGTAAGACGTATTTAATTGCAGCTTTATTTAATGAACTTGCAAAGAAGAAAGTAAGAACAGAGATAGTTTATTTTCCAGAGTTATTAAGAGATATAAAGAGTGATTTTGATAGCTATGGAGATAGAATAGAATATTTAGAGAATGTTGATTTGTTACTTATTGATGATATTGGAGCAGAAAAAGTTACTGAATGGAGTAGAGATGAGATACTTGGAACTATATTACAAAAAAGAATGAATAATTATAAGACGACATTTTTTACATCTAATTTAAATATAGTAGAATTAGAAAGTCACTTAAAAGGTAAAAATTATACAATAGATGATGAAATAAAAGCTAGACGTATTATTGAACGTATAAAACAGTTAACTGTTGATATGGAAATGATAGGGGAAAATAAAAGAAAGTAAATAGTTTGACATATTAGTAAAAAAATAGCGATTAAGTCGCTATTTTTTGATATAATTAATTTGGTGGTTAAAGTGAATAGTTTAAGAGTAATATTTATGGGAACACCGGATTTCGCTGTACCTATTTTAGAAATGTTAATTGAGAATACTAATGTTTTGTTAGTTGTTACACAGCCAGATAAGGAAGTTGGTCGTCATCATGAAGTGATGTTTAGTCCAATTAAAAAAGTAGCTAGAGAACATAATATAGAGGTTTTTCAACCAAATAGTATAAGAAATGACTATGAACGTATTTTAAGTATGAATGCTGATATAATTATTACTTGTGCTTATGGTCAGATTATTCCTGAGGCTATTCTTACTAATCCTAGATTAGGTTGTATTAATGTTCATGCATCTTTATTACCTAAGTTACGTGGCGGAGCACCTATTCATCATGCTTTAATAGATGGACTTAAAAAGACAGGCGTAACTATAATGTATATGGATAAAAGTATGGATACAGGAGATATTATTTCAACAAAAGAATATGTTATTAAAGATACAGATAATGTTGGTATTTTACATGATACTTTAAGTGTTATGGGAAGGGATTTACTTTTAGAGACTTTACCAGATATAATAAATGGAACTAATAAGAGAATTCCACAGGATAATGCTCTTGCAACATATGGTTATAATATAACTAGAGAAGAAGAACATATTGATTTTAATAGAAGTGCTATAGAAGTATATAATCAAATTAGAGGACTTAGTCCGTGGCCACTTGCTAATGCGAAGATTAATGGTGTTGAAGTTAAGATATTAGATTGTTTTATAGGAGATAAAGATAGTAATTTATCTTCAGGAACAATATGTGAAATAAATAAAGATAATATTGGTATATGTACTAAAGATAAGATTATATATATTACGAAAGTTAAGCCTTTTGGTAAGAATGTTATGAATGCTCTTGATTATATAAATGGACTTAATAAAGAGAAAGTATTACATACTATTGCTGAGTAGGTGGAGAGTTGAAGATACTTAATGATAAAAAAGAAAAAAGTAGTCCTAAGAAGTTTTTAATTGTTTATGGAATAATAATATTAATTGCTTTAGTATTTATTGTTGTAATAATACCTGATGATGTTTTTTTATTAAGATATAATAAGAGTGCTAAGATATTAGATAATATTAATAAAGAAAAAGAGAAAGATTTTGCTTCATATGATGATCAAAAGAAAGCTTTATTAAATAATAATTATGATTATGAATATGTTTTGTTAGATAGTATGGGGACTGTTTCTTATACTTATGATTGTGAAGGAACGAAAAAGGGTGATTTAGAAACAGGTACGTGTACTAAACCAAGTAGTTTTTCATATACTGAATCTAGTAAAGATAGTAGTTTTAAAATTAGTACGAAGTATTTAGATGTAAGAGAGATATTTGAGTTAATTAAGGAAGAAGAACCAGAAATAACTACTCATCAGTCTAGTAGAGAGTATCTATATAAAACAAAGATAGATGATTTAGATAGTGATATAACTATTTATACAGATAAGGATAATATAACAAGAATAGACATAAGTAATGCATATATGACATATATTTTAAAGTATAGTAATATATCATAAATTGACAAGTTGTTTATTAGCTGATATTATAATTTTTCAAGGGGATTTTGGAATATGAAAAATGAAGAAAATAATGATAAAAAAAGACATATTAGGAATAAGATACTAGTTAATTGTATTACAGCAATTAGGTCTTTAGGAACTATAGCTATTGTACCTATTTTTATGGCTGGAGGAGCGCTTAGTGCGGGGTTTGCATCAATTGGTTTTTTTGCAACAGATTTTATAGATGGCTTTTTAGCGCGCCATTTACATGTACAATCTTTTTTTGGAAGTTTACTTGATGGTTTATCTGATAAAGCTTTTGGAATAGTATGTTTATTACTTTTGGGAACATTGAATCCATTATTCTTTGTTATACCATTAATAGAACTTGGTATATTAGCAGTTAATTATAAAAGTATTCAAAGAGGCAATAATGCAAAGTCAAGTATAGCCGGTAAAGCTAAAACAGTATTACTTGCTGCTAGTATTGCTGGAGGATTCTTTTCATATGCTGCACCATCTTTAAAAGAAATACTTAATTATATTAATATAACTTCTTTAGATAAAATTTTATCAATGAATCCTGATATTTTATCAACATTATTTGCTGTACCTACAATTGCAGCTAGCTTATATGTAGAAAAAGATTATCTTGATAAAGCTAAAAAACAAGATAAAGAAAAAGAAGAAGAATTAACACAAGAAGCTATAGAAGTAATAGAAAAAAGTGGTTTAGTAAATCCTTCTTTAGAAGAAATAGATAAAAAGAGAAAAGAATTATTAAAACAAAGGGAAGAAGTTTTGGAGTTAAAATCACGTGAAGAAATAAAACATGATTTATTTGATACGGAGTTTTATTTAGAACATCGTGATGATGGAATAAAGAGATTATTGTATAAGAATAAAGGCAGTGAATAAAATGAAAAAAATGGATAAGCAAAATGAAATAGACTCTAGATATAGTTATATAGGAATAAGTAGTAATAAAAAGAAAAAAGAGATTTTGTATTTACTTAGCTATATTAAAGAAATTAGAGATACAGCTTATCCACTAAAGAATTCAATGATATCAGAATTAAAAATAGATAATTTTGTAGCACGTAAAGAGAAAGATATTATTTTAGTTAATGGGGAATTATTGTTAGAAGATTGTGATTCTTGTGAGAATAGATCATTTGAAGCTTATATAATGGAAATTAATAAGAATAAATATAGAATATATTTAGATGTTATTAGAGAAAAGAATTCTGATGAACCAAAGATGATTAGAACAATTGAAGAGATAGATTTAAATGATAAGATTAAAGTTATTACTAAGTATAACCAAATGGAAGGAATAGAAGAAAAAACTTATACTGCGGAGATAGAAAAGGGAGAAGAAATAGATTTCTATAGTAGGCAAAATATAGAACAATTAAGCGTTTTATAGAATATTTAAGTAGCTTTTTGGCTACTTTTTCTTTTGCTATTATATTATATATGGTATAATAATTAAAGAATAGGGTGGTGGATTTATGCTTAAAGCACGAAGAATAAGCGGGTTTACAACAGCTGGTATATTTGTAGCAATAATTAGTTTAGTTCTATGTGTAATGTTTTTAAACACATCTTATAGTAATTCTGGGATAGCGGAAGAAAAGAAAGTTATTTATTCATATGAGATGAAGAATACATCTACAATGTATGTTTCAAATGAAAATATAAATGTAGTAAGTAGACCTTTAATTGTAGATAATGAAGTGTCTTATGGAATTAATTTAAATCAAATAGATGATTATAGTCAATTTACTTATGAGATAGAGAATACAGGTAATATTGCTATAAAAGTTAAAGATATTAAAATATCTTATCCAGTTTCGTTACAAAAGTATGTAACTGTTAAAGTTGAAGGAATAGCAGAAAATGATGTAATAGCACCTGGTGCTATATATTCAAATATTAAGGTTATTACTAAGTATGAGAATGGGTTTTATAATGAAGATGGTGGATTAAATCCAATATTATTAGATAATATTAAAGTTAAGATAAATTTTTATGAATAGATAGGTGATTAGTGATGAAGAAAAGTAAAGTTACAGATAATGATTTTTCGAAGATGGAGAAGGTAGAAAATAATAGAAGAAAGTATGTTAAGAATGGCTTTTATTTATCGTATACATTACGTATTGCCTTAATGATTATATCTATTATAGTAATAGGTATTATGGCATATAAGTGTTTTGATTATAGTTTTTCTGATGCTTATAATAAGAAGCTATTATATGAAGAAACTGGGGATGCAACATATAATGTTACGTTGTTGCCTGATAATCCTTATGATAGAGGGGAACTAGTTCCTTCTGAACATTATCTTGCTGAAGCTGTTTCATATGTTAATACAGATTTTAAATATGATATGAAATTTAGTGATAAAGCTGATGTTAAATATACTTATTCTGTTTCTTTAGATTTAGAGTTAAGTAATAAAGATAATGGTAATGTTTTATCTAGTAAGAAAGATACATTAATACCTGAGGTAGAAAAGGCTGTTAATAATACTAGTGAAATTAATATTTTACAACCTGTCGCTTTAGATTATAAAACGTTTAATGATAATATAAAAATTATTAAAGATTTATATGAAGTAAATGCTGATGGCAAGATTGTACTTAATATGCTTATTAATATGGAAATTAAATATAAAGAATTTAAGGATGTTGTTACTAAAACACAAGAGATAGAAGTAACAATTCCTTTATTAGAACCAGAAGTTAGTGCAAATGTTGATAAAAAGATTGATAATAATGATATGTATGTTGAAAAAGATGAAGTAGAATTAACTAATAAATTAACTTTATATATAGGAATATCTTTACTTATTATTGATGTTATTTTCTGTTTATTAGTATTTAGTTTTATGATGAAAGCTCAACCAAAAAAGAGTAGATATTGTATATTAAGAGATGGGTTATTAAGAGATTATGATGATATTATTGTTAATAGTCGTAATATACCTAGATTTGAAGGTACTAATATTATAGATTGTTATAGTTTTTCTGAATTGCTTGATGCACAGAAGTTGCTTAAAAAACCTATCGTTTATTGTGAGATAGTTAAGAATCAAAAAGCTTTATTTATAATAGTAAATGGCGATGATGCATATAAGTATATATTAAAGGAAGCTGATTTAGATTATTAGAAGAGATATTTATTATCTCTTTTGTTATGTTTTAATAAAGATAAATGCCTATACATAATGTTTATTTATTCATATGATATGATAGAAAGGAATGTTATTATGTTTTTAAATAGATGTTATGAAGGTGAAATGAAAGAGAATATGCCTACTATGGGAGTAATGCCACAACAAGGTTGTATGAATCAAGAATGTACTTGTCCACCAGTAATGGAATGTCCATGTGAAAGAGTTTGTCATAGACAAATATGTTATGATGTTCCACATATTATTCCAATAAATACTAAAATAGTTAATCATCATATTTATAGACATACTTATCAACCTATGTATACTTGTACTATGGAGGATGAAGTGTCTAATGTATATGATAATGGATGTGGGTTTTAAAAGGTCTTAGGACCTTTTTTATTTAAAAAAACTAGTAGGGAATTAATTATTAATTTAATTTATAAAATTAAAATATTTGAAGATAAAACTATAAATATTAAAGTAAGTTTTAGTTAGATTAAAACATAATAGTAATAAAATGCGATTGACAAATGTATAAACATTGTATATACTATAAATAAATGGAGATGACATTATGGAAGCAAGAATTCAAAAGTGGGGAAATTCTGATGGAATTAGAATTCCTAGTAGTATTTTAAAATCTTTGAATATAAAAACTAATGATATATTAAACATAGAGCAAGAAGAAGATAAAATAATTATTAGTGTACCAAAGAAAAAGAAGATATCTTTAGAAGAAAGGTTTAAAAATTATCATGGCGATAATTTAGCTAAAGATTTTTCTTGGGATGATCCTAAGGGGAGAGAAATATGGTAAAAAAATATATTCCTGAACAAGGTGACATTGTTTTTTTAGATTTTAATCCAACAAAAGGACATGAACAGAAAGGGTTTAGACCAGCTGTTGTTATCAGTAATAATGTTTTTAATCAAAATACGAAAATGGTAATTGTATGTCCAATTACATCTAATGAGAAAGAATTTCCAACTCATTATAAGTTAGAAGATACAAAAAAAATACATGGTTCTGTTTTATGTGAGCATATACGAAGTATCGATTACGAAATTAGAAATTTGAAATTTGTAGAAAAATTAAGTGATAATGATTTTGTAAGTATAATTACATTATTAAATGCTTGTATTGAAGAATAGATTTATCAAAAAGGGATACGTATTTATCAACCTATGTATACTTGTACTATGGAGGATGAAGTGTCTAATGTATATGATAATGGATGTGGGTTTTAAAAGGTCTTAGGACCTTTTTTATTTATTATATATGTGCTATAATTAATAAAGGTGAAGTGTATGAAGAAGAACGGATATACAGTTATAGAGATGTTAGTAGTTATTGGAGTACTTGGTATTTTTACGATAGCAATATTATCTTCTACTTCTTATGCATATAAAGATATGACTCCTAAGTATTATAATGAATTAGTAAAATCAATAGAAAGAGAAGCTACATTATATGGTAAGACTTTAAATAACTTAAAAGAAGAAGGTAATTTAGTTATTGTTCTTAGTGATATGATAGATGCTGGATATTATGAAGCAGATAGTGAAGGTAATGTTATTGATCCGCGTAATAGTAAAGCAAATCTTAATGGTTTAAAGATTAAATTAACTTATAATGAAGATGGAAGTATTGATGCTAAAGTAATAGATGATGAGTAATTGTCATTTATTTTTTGTCAAAAAAATGTCAAAATATTTATAAAATACTATATAATAATGTCAAAATTATGTATTATATTATTGTAAGGGCGTGATGAAAGTGATATATCCATCAATAGACAAGTTACTTAATATTGTCGATTCAAAGTATAAGTTAGTTCATATAGCATCAAGAAGAAGTAAACAGATGCTAGAAAATAAACATTTTCAGATGAAACAAAATGAATATGTTAATAAAAAAGAACTAGGTCGTGCTTTAGAAGAAGTGGAAAAAGGACTAATCACTATTAAATAGTGATTTTTTTATGCATAAAAAAAGTTCCTTAAGGAACGAATTTATGTAACTAGTATTAAATTAAGCTTCTTCTTCTTTTTTCATTGTTCTTGCTTCTCTAGCTGTTAAAATAACTTTTGTACCATTAATAGTTACTTTTTGGAAATTTGGCTTTTGAGCATGCTTTGTTGCATTTAAAGCGTGGCTTCTTCTATTACCAGTTAAATTTTTCTTTGTACTTATTTTTTTTGCCATATTTAACGCCTCCTTAAAAATCATTTCAGTACAACTTTATCATAATATAGGGATAAAGTCAATTAATTTAAGCTTATAGACATGTAATAATAAATGAAAATAATAAGTAAAAGGGTTAAGTATACATTTAAAATATAGACCTTTTTTGTTATAATTGAATAAGAAGGGTGGTAATGTTATGTATATACCTTTAGGTATTAAATCAGATTATTCTTTATTACAAAGTATAATAAAAATACCTGATTT
>DEUO01000129.1:22167-22337 GCA_002362595.1 Caryophanales bacterium UBA3260 | reverse complement strand
ATAATAAAAATACCTGATTTAATGGAATATTTAAAAAATAAGAACATTACTGCTTGTGGGATACTTGATGATAATTTATTTAGTAGTATGTGTTTTTATAATAATTGTATTAAGTATAATATAAAACCTATTATAGGATTAGATGTTAAATTAAATACTGGTAGTATTTA